>JALWYH010000057.1 GCA_027078475.1 Thermoproteota archaeon | reverse complement strand
GCACCTCACCGAGAGGGGTGTAGAGGAGGCTCGGAGGATAGCGAAGTTCTTGAAGCGGATCGGGATCGGGGTGGAGGAGGTGCTCCACAGCGGCAAGACCAGGGCCAGGGAGACCGCCGAGATAGTGGCCTCGGAGCTGGGGGCTAGGGTGAGCGAGGCGGAGGGCCTGAACCCGCTCGACGACCCGAGTGAGTGGGCGTCCCGGCTGGGGGAGGTGGAGGGGGACGTGGTGCTCGTGGGCCACCTCCCTCACCTGAGTCGGCTGGCTGGCCTCCTGCTGACCGGAGCGCCGTCGGAGTTCGTTAAGCTCTCCTCCGGAGGGGCCCTCTGCCTGGAGAGGTCCGAGGGTGGATGGGTGCTGGTGTACCTCGTCTCCCCCGATATAGTGTAGGGGCAAATTCATCGAGTCCGAGGCAACCGAGGGGTGAGTGGGGTCTTGAAGGTCGCGAATCCGCATGTCCCGGGTCAGCTGGTGTATGGCAGGGATCGGGCTCTCCCGTCGGGCGATCCGGGAAGCGCGGGACATCGATTTCCCGATCACGTGTTCCTCGCATCCATCGGCTGGGGCTGGTCATCAAGGGCACGGCCCGGGGGGGATGAGGGATGACGCGGTCGTGGATCCTCCTCTCCCTCCTCCTGGCGGTGCTCGTCGTCTCGTCGGCCCTGACCCTCCTCCGCTGGGAGAGCGGCAGGGAACCGATACCTCCCGGGAGGTACGCCTCCATCATGGGGGTGGGGATGGCCGTCGACTGGGCCAAGACGGGCAGAGAGATGAGGCTGTACAGCCGCAGGGTCGTGGAGGACTTCAAGGAGATGGGCTTCTCCCACGTGAGGATAAGGGTCCACGAGAACCTATCCGATCGTTTCCTCAGGCACCTGGACAGGGTGATAGATGACAGCCTGGAGGAGGGCCTCATACCGGTGCTGGCGTGCGTGGCCAAGAGGTTCAAGGAGGATCCATCGGAGGGCAGGATGAGGGAGCTCGTTGACTGGTGGGCCACTATCGCCAGGAGGTACGAGAACAGGTCCTACCTCTTGTCATACGACCTCATAGTCGAGCCCTCGGCCAACATCAGGGTGGAGACCCTCAACGAGTTTTACCGCAGGGCGCTGGCTGCGATAAGGGAGGTGGATCCCCACAGGATCGTCTTCCTGGCCCCGGCTCACCGCTCCGATCCCCTCTACCTGGACAGTCTCTGGATCCCCAGGGACGACTACGTGATGGTGGAATGGCACTTCTACGCCAGCGGACCATCCAAGAGTGACCCCAGAAAGCTCTGGACGACCGGAACCGAGGAGGAGAGGGAGCTCGTGATGGAGAAGGTGAACGCGGCCGTCAGGTGGAGCAGGGAGAGGGGGATACCGACCTGGGTGGGGGCCTGGATGCCGGGAAACTACAACAAGGGAAACGATTACAGCGTGGAGGAGCAGGTGAGGTTCGCGACCTTCGTCTCGTGCCAGCTCAGGCGCGCCGGAATACCATACGCCGTTAACTCCGACTCCCACTTCTACGATATGGAGCGGAAGGGGTGGAGGGAGGAGATGATGCCCGTGCTGGAGGCCATACTTAGGCCCAAATGCGGACCCGGCCGGTGATTCGCTCGGGCTCTGAATCTGAGCTGGAATGCGGATTATGCAGGCCACCCGTTGAATTGAACAGGGACAGCCGGGGCACGCCACCCCGGACGAGCACATCCACCATTCGAAAGGCCGCTGTAAACAGTCCCGGAGGTTAGAGCACCCTTTCAATGAGCTTCCTCAGGCGCTTCCTGACCTTCGGCGGGTTGTCGACTGTCACGGGGATCCTCTCGAGGCTCCTCATGAGGAACCCCTTCAGATCGATCTTCAGTGCATCTGATGCCCTCGCTAGGTACTCCCAGTCGAGCTCATCGGCCATCTTCACTAGGATAGCCGCGACGTCAGAGAGGTCCCTCTCCCTGCCCGCCCTGCACTTGAGAAGGAAGAGGTCCTCGGGCGAGATCACCTGAACCTCAAGTCCCAGAACCCTTGCCCTCCTGGCTCTATGGAGGAGCTCCTCAACCCCGATCCCGGAGATCTCCTCGGTGTACACATCTATGTCACCCTTCTCCCTGTGCTTGAACTCCAGCTTACCCAGTCTAGGGTTCTCTAGCATCACGTAACCCTTCGGCTCAAGGTTCCTCCTCAGAATCCACAGGTGGGCCTTGTCGACGGCGACATCCACGTCGTGCGTGTACCTGTAGGGCACATAGGCCTGGACGGCCAGGGCACCCAGCAGGGCGTACCTGACCTTCCTCTCTGCTGCCTCAACGAGATCCGCTAGTGACGACATCCGTCATCTCCTCGGATACGGGGGGTATAAGTCCACCCAAAGCCGCAAGGTCGAGCACACCCCTTCCTAGCCACGTGAGGAGCTCCAACCTCAACCTCTCAGCGGTAACGACCTGATAGCCACGTACGATCTCGAACCTAGGAAGTCTCTTGACTGGTATGAGGACTAGATCGGCAACTAGCCCGTCACCGGAACCGAGACAGGTCAGAGCGCTCCTGAGCTTCTCTTCTTCTACATACGCGAACACGGCCGAGGGGGTCTGATAGCCGGTCTTGAGGTAGGCAGCTGTTTCGTACGTCAGGACGAACCCTCCCTCACCCAAGCACTCCCTCAGCCTGTCGAGAGACTTCCTCCATCCCCCCAAGGAGAGCTTCACCGCCTTGGAGTAGAGGCTCTCGATGTGGAAGGCCCCGAGGACCAGCGAGGCCTCCATCCTGAGCAAGGTGCTGGCCCTCTCGGAGAGCCTGTACACCCCACCTTCCCCGACGACCCAGCCCCTGTCGCTTAACTCCCTGATCTTCCTGTAAAGCGTGGTCTTGGGTATCGAGGATTCCCTCTCCATCTCGGATATGCTCGCCGGCCCCTTGGCGAGCAACCACAGAATGAACGCTCCTCCCTCGTCTACCACAAATGGTACGGGAGGGTATAGTATATAAATACTTTAATACCGAATTTGGTAAGAGGTGCCGTAGCGAACCCCCTCCGAGCGAGGGGGCCAGTAGAATAATAAGGGCATCTCACCGACCGGAACAAGGTATCGAGGGGTTCTCCATGGGCATTGCCGGATTCATAGCGGAAGTGAGTGGCGGTAACGTCGTGGCACTTGCTGCGATGCTCTCAAGCTTGGCGATGACCAGCACGACCCTGGGAGGCCTCCCGATCCTCCTGATAAGGGGAAGAGACGCTTCTGACAGGAGTTTCTCCCTCCTCGTGGATCTGGGCCTGGGATTCAGCAGTGGAGTGATGCTGGTAGCCAGCTTCACGAGCCTCCTGCTTCCGGCCATGGAGAACTTCGGTCCCCTCTACCCCCTCATCGGCCTGATCACGGGAGCCCTGGCGGTGCACGCCGTCAACCTCCTGGTGCCCCACGAGCACCTGGTCAAGGGTTACGAGGGACCCGAGAGGGCGGTGAGGAAGCTGAGGGCCGCGTGGCTGGTGGCACTGGCCATAATAATACACAACCTTCCCGAGGGTATCTCGATAGGGGTGGCCAGCGCCTTCAGCGCCAGGGATGCCGTTGCCCTGGGCCTGGCGATAGCCATACAGGATGCCCCCGAGGGATTGGCCGTCGCCCTTCCTGTGTACGCCACCACCGGGAGCCTCGGCAGGTCCATGATCTACGCCTGGCTGAGCGGAGCCTCTGAGGTGGTTCTGGCGGTCCTGGCCGCTGCCCTCACGTCGCTCTCCGCTCCAATCCTCCCATTGGCCATGGGGTTCGGTGCGGGTGCGATGATCTACGTGGTGAGTCACGAGGCCCTGCCGGAAACTCACAGGAGCGGTCACGAGAACAAGGCCACCCTCTCATTCTTCATTGGCTTCATAGTGATGCTCCTGCTGGATACGATGCTGGGATGAGGCGACGCCAGGATGCGGCGGTGAACCGTTTCGATCCCTATCACGGTTGAAACCGCGGGATCCTCACGGTCGGGCTCCGCGCCTGAATAGGGAAATTCAGAATCGACGGGAACCCTTTAATAGGGATCCCGGTCCTGGGGATGAACGACCATGTTATTCGTCAAGTTCCGCTATGTCCTAGCCCTCCTTTTCGTAATCTTCACGGCGGGTTTCGCGCTGGCAATGAAAACGGGCGTGTTCACCGCCGAGGAGATCTCGATAGAGCCGCTCGGACCCCTTGGTAGCCTGGTACTCTTCGGAATCGTGGCGGCGGCCTCCACGGCATCCTTCATCTACGCGATAGGGCTGTTTCAGATCCCGTCCACGAGGCTGTACCCCGATATCAGGCCCGTCGGCGAATCAGAGCTGAGATCCAGGCTCCTGGCCCTGAATGATCCCGGAAAGCCCTGGGAGATAGTGGAGGAGGATGCAGGGGAACTGCTGGCCAGGTGGAAGATCGCGGATGCGAAGTGGTGGGAGATCCTCAAGAGGGCTGGGCTCTCGACCCAGTACACCGGCAGGATGAAGCTGGTTCCCTCCTCCAAGATGGTCCTCTACACCGAGGAGATGGCTGAGATAGAGTGGTCTATCGGTCTGTCGGGGGAGCCGTTCACCCTGAACTACTCGAAGACCAAGGGGAGGATATTCTTCAGCAAGAGAAGGGCTGCGGCCTACGCCTTCAGGAAGCTGGCTCCTCCAGACTGGGGGAAGGTGTACGATTACGATTTCGACGTAAATGAGATAAGGGGCCCAATCGTTGAGACCGTTGAGAGAGCGGGATGGCTCTTCCAGCCGGTGACCAGGATGTGAATGGCTGGGGACGGGGAAAGGGAGGAAAGAAGGGAGAATGGGAGAGGTGAGATCCTGCTGGTAATGTTCACGTCGGATGTGCACCATCCCGAGTACACCCTCGAGCTGATCAACCCCCTGAAGGAGGTAAGGCCCGATGCTTTGGTCGTGGCCGGTGATCTAACCTCCAGCGGAGACATTGCCCAGATCAGGAGGTTCTTCCAGATCGTGGCCAAATACAGCACCCTCCTCTACGTCCTCGGGAACCACGATCTGTGGCTGTCCAAGACCATGATTAGGCGGGGGGTTGACAGCTTGGGGAAGATGGAGAAGGTCAGAGGGATGGCCGAGCAGTTTGGCTTCGTCGACCTCCACATGTCCGATCCCGTCAGGCTGGGAGGGGTGTGGCTGGTGGGGGTGATCGGTTGGTACGACTACTCCTTCGCTCCTCCCGGCTACTCGGAGGAGGACTTCGTCAGGGGGACACCGCTGAAGGACTGCGTCCCCTACTCCACCCTGAGCCCGTGCTTCGAGTGGTGGAACGACAGGGTCTGGGCCAGGCTCCCATTCTCAGATCCAGAATTCGCCAGGATGAACGCCGATCTCTTGGAGAGGAAGCTTAGAAAGGTGGACGGCCCGACGATAGTGGTGACCCATCACGTTCCTAGAAGAGAGCTGGCCAGCAACAGGGGGTTCTACAGGGCCTACGACGGCTCGCCCCTGCTGGGGAAGGTAATCGAGAGGTACGCGGATAAAATCATGTGGGCCGGCTACGGGCACAACCACTCAGGCATGGATCTCGTGGTGGGAGGGGTTACCTACAGGAGCCTGGCCCTCCCAGGTAGGGATCCCTTGGTGGTGGAGCTCTGAATCGGCGAGGCTACTCGCTCTAGCCCGGGTTAGTGCCGGGGCCTACAGTCAGGAAGCGCGGCAGCATCCTCGATGCAATCTCAATGGGAGTTGGTCAGCAAACTGCTTGGAAGGCAACTGTTCGTTCTCCGAACCACCATCGGTAGATTTCATCTTCCCTCCCAGCCGACAGCGAGGTAGTAGGAGCAGGTCACCAGCAGGGGAAGATGGAGGATTGCGTTCCACGCCACCCCTAACTGGCTGGCTGCCGGGATGGCCCCACTCAGGATTCCCACGATGGAGGACCCGATTATGATGGAGGAAAAGGCTACCCCCAGCGTTGAGGTGAGCCTCACAGTCAGCGGCCTCAGGACTCCCTCCCTGCCAGCCACGGTAATGGCAAGGGGGGTAAAGAGGCAGTAGGCCACCGCCCCGAATCCCGCCATGGCGTCGGCGAGAAGGGCGGGAATGGCGTACAACGGTTGCGTGGATGCGAGTTTCCACATCCAGAACCATGGGGGTACGGCCGATGTCGTAGCTCCAGCCGGTGTCACGAACGCGAACAGGCCCAAGGGAAGGAACCACCAGGGTCCTCTTCCCCTATACTCGGCTGGATCGGTTCCATCCCTGAGCCAGAGGATGCCCAGCAGAATGATCAGGATGAGGTTAGATAGGAGGGCCTCCAGCCTTCCGTCAATGATGGAGATCGATTGCCCGATCCCTATCAAGAGGTACTCGAAGCCCGCCATGAGCACAAAGTACCGCGTGTACCTCCCGTTCCTCAGAGAGGCCACTAGAAGGGTGTATATGATGATATGAAGAATAAGAGAGGGCCACACCATGGTTACGAAGCTGTATATGGCGCTTGAGCTCAGTATCTCCCACACTACCCTCTGATCATAGACGAATCCCCTTCCCTGGACGTACACTGGCGACATGAAAGCCAGGAACCAGAGAAATATCCCAAAAGGTCTCGCTCTTTTCTGTATCATGCCCTCCAATCTCATACTTATCAGATCAGATGGGACATCCTACGATTAAAATGTCCCTTTTGTTCTGGATTTCAGAGGACCTCCTAACGCTTACTCTCAGGTGGATGCTTTCTAGCGCTCCAGCTGGGAATATAAAACCAGCTAATAGGCTGAGATTCCTTTCATAAAGCAAGCATGAGGGTCTGTCTGCTAGTATCTTGGATCATGAACCCGTTCTAGCAATTTTGATGTCCTTCTCTAAGTAAATTAACGCCGATAATAGTGAAGCGCAGTCTTTATATTTTGCGTCCATTGCGGTCTAGTGAAGGGTATGGGACATGGTGAAGAAGATATCTGGAAATAATCGTCTTAAGAATGTAAGAAATTATAGTTTAGATAAGAATAGTGGAGAATATGATGACGATATCTCGGTATTGAAAAAACTAATACAAGAAGAACCAGAAGTTTCTCCAATAATAATATATGAAATACTAAAAGACTACATAAGATTCACACCTGATGGTAAAATCATGTTCAAATCTGCTGCAAAGAGTCTCATGTCAAGAGATAAGGTGCTGCTGGTACTGATTGCGAAGAAGGCCCTGAATCTACTTAAGATGGCCGAGGAGGAAGGGATGACACCCATAGAAATAGCTACAATCTTGAATGCTAAAGGGGGATCAGTTCGAGCTATCTTATCTCAACTAAAGAAGAAGGGATTCGTGTATAGTCCCAGACGTGGCGTCTGGAAAATAAATTGGAATAAGATAGATGAAATCAGGGAGGAACTAGGAGTTGAAAGTCGTGGAACTATGGAAGCAAAGTAAGCTGTTGGTGATGTTTAATAGCAAGGTGATATGATGAATCTAATTGATGCTATAGTCTTACTGGTCTTGGTTATTATCCTAATTGGTATAATCCTAGTACTAATCAATGTGATATTGAAAACATTGAGTGAAAGAGACGTTAGAGCAACATGCCCAGCACTCTCCCCTATGTTTCATTTTTCTGTATCGGGAAGTAGGTCCCTAAGCTCGGATCTATTGTGGGATTCGTTTAAAACACTAATCGAGCTTTTGGTTGAATTTTAATTTATAACGCCCTAAGCAATATAAAGAAGCCTCATTTAATGGGCCGTAATTTAATTTACTATAGTTGTACGCCGTTTTACTCACTACATTTATAAGTAATCATATCTTCAAATCATAACGATCTTTAGATCGTTCATATGATCTGGGTGATCTGGTATGGCGAGGCCCATCCGCAGGAACCCATTCTACCTAGCGCTTATCGGCCTCCTGCTCGTGGCCCTCATAGTAGGCGTCGTCGCAGCCTTCTCTCATAGGGCTCCGGTTAAAGTAAGCTACAGGCTACCGTACAGGCCGGAGGTGAAAATAGCAGATCACTCCCAGGCCTGGAAGGAGATCGGGATAACGAAATACGAGGGATCTAAGACTTGCATCAGGTGCCATGAAGACGAGGTAATGGACGTTTTCCATTCAGCACACTATCAGATGGGGAACTACGTCAGCGACGTTGAGGGAGGAGGCAGGGTCTGGGCGGGAAGTAAGGTCCTGTACAACGATTTCTGCGGGAGCATATTCTGGAACGGTTCCGTCCCGGTGAACTGGATTGGTAACGCAACCCTCAAGGTACCGCCTCCTGGCAAGGAGAACCTCAAGGGGAAGTTCCTGGCCAGCGGATGCTCCATGTGCCACGGCGTAAGCCTGGGCAAGGTTCCTTCGAAAGACGCGACCAAGGAGCAGCTGGAGAACATAGACTGCCTAGTCTGTCATCATCTCGAGTATGCCGGCGGCGGCTACGGAGTGAAGAAGGGCTACAGAAAGCTGGTAAAGACCGAGGAAGGCTTCAGGTACATGCCCAACCCTGAGCTAAATGCAACGGAGCTAGCCAGCAAGATAGTGGCTAGACCGACCAGCGCTTCCTGCCAGTGGTGCCACGCCTATGCTGGGGGCGGGGTCAACTTCAAGAGACCCAATCTGGGAGAGATAGTTCCGCAAAAGATCGATCAGATATCCGAGGAGCTTGATGTGCACATGGCTAGGGGAATGCAGTGCGTTGACTGCCACGTGGCCGAGGATCACAAGTTCGGCACCACCTCCGTGGACAGCTGGCACAGGCAGTCGGACAACGTGCCCAGATGCGAGAAGTGCCATGAGGTCAGGCACACGAGGCCGGTCATAGGATGGGTGATAGAGACCTTCCACAGGGACAAGGTGGCCTGTCAGACCTGTCACATCCCCAGGTTCGCCAAGACCATGCCGACGGACATGGTAAGGATGTGGAACGCCACTGAGTGGAATGAGATAAACCACAAGTGGTTTGCCAAGCTTGAGTACGGGACCAACGTCACCCCAGTCTACGCCTGGTGGAACGAGAGGACGAGGAAGGCCTACATTTACCCGGAAAAGGCCGACCTCAAACCAGGGAATGTGGTAATCTACGCGGCTCCCGTGGGATCGAAGGATGACGGGAAGATCTATCCGTTCAAGTACCATTACGCCTACGTGCCCTTCGATAGCAGGGCGGGGATCCCGGTACCCACCAAGGTGGGAGCCGTCTTCACCGCCAAAAGAGTTGACAAGATGGTGGAACTGGGCGAGAAGATAGCTGGTCTGAAGGCCGACAGGTGGATCAAGCTCGAGAGGTACATGGCCATCAACCACGGGGTCGAGCCAGCCGACAGGGCCCTGTTCTGCTTCGACTGCCACGGGGTCTGGAAGACCAGGATGGACTGGCACGCCTTGGGCTACGGGGATTACCCAAAGGTGGCCTTCCTCGTGACGGCCATAATCCTGCCCGCACTGCTGGTGGGGGGTCTCCTCTACTTGGGTCGCAGGTGCGCGAAGGGGTGACCCCCCCGCATACCCTCACCACACCCCCCACTCATTTCCCGTCCTACCGGCGACCTTCTTTTCATTAATTTAATCAATTTGAAACTTATCTCCTGATAAGAGTGATTCATTTCCGGATTTCGATACTTCTAAATCGAGAATTCCCCTTGAAAGGATTTATCTATAGGAGTTACGCGATTCTAAGTTCGATGGAACCTGACGGGATCGCGACCGCCCTTCCCACTCGATAATATAGTTATTGGTCCGGACTTGCGGTGAGGCGAAGGAATGTGAAATGGAAGAAGCGTCCGCTTAAAAGGGAGGTTCACTCACCGACGCTCGATGACGAGGAATGTTGTCGTGGTCGGTGGGGGCGTGGTGGGCCTTAACACAGCCGTCCTTGTCGCCAGAAGGTCTCCCCATCGGGTCACCGTTATCGACATAAATGAGCGTGTGGTCGAATCCATCAACTCGGGAAATTTTCTCAACTTCAACAGGGCATGGCGTCCATTCGCGGGAGAACTTTCTAGGATCAAGGCCACGACCTCCTATGACGCGGTGGATGACGCGGATCTGGTGATGATCGCCGTTAACACGCCGGTGAAACTAGTTGGCGATGAGCTGATAGGGGTCCTTCTAAGGAGATCAACCGATATCGATGAGTTGATAGACCTGAAGCCGCTGGAGATGGCAATTGAAGAGATATCCGATAGAGCGAGGAGGGGAAGCACGGTCTTGGTGGAAACCACCATATATCCTGGGGGAACAAGGGAGAGGGTGATCTCCCGGCTGGAGGCCAGGGGGTATGAGGTTGGAAGGGACCTATACGTTGCACACGTGCCTGAGAGGATAGATCCGGGAAACAGCTCCTGGGATGTGGCCGACATTCCCAGGGTGCTGGGATCTCCCGATAGGGAGAGCAGGAGGAAGGCGCTGAGATTCCTGATCGAGGAGCTGGGACTTGATGTACACTTGACTAGGAGCCTGGAGGCGGCGGAGATGTCCAAGCTCTACGAGAACACCTTTCGCTTGGTCAACATAGCCTTCGCCCAAGAATTGCTGATGACTGGAGAGGTGCCTCCCTTGGATGTGATAAGTGCTGTCAGAACCAAACCCTTCGGGATGAAGGTTTTCTATCCAGGTCCATACGCGGGAGGGACGTGCCTGGTGAAGGACTCCCTGATGTATTTCGCCGTCACCGGGTCCGAGATCGTGAGGAGGGCCCTGATAATCAACGAGCTCGCACCTAGGTTCTACGCCACTAGGATAGCGAGCATAGTGCGGAGGAATAACATAAGGAAGATTGTGTTCCTTGGATCGGGTTACAAACCAGGCGTGAGGTACGAGGGAGACCCCCGGCTCAATCCGGTATTCAGAATAATCAGGGAGCTCGGAACCTTCACCGGGGTCGAGATCTCGGTTCTGTCAGATGAAGACCCCCTTCCACCGGGAGAGAAGACCCTCGTCATCCCTTGGAATTACAGAACTCTCTTGGAAATCGTGAGTTCGATGGGAGGGAGGAGAGTTGGCGGAGATCTACTATGGAATAGCCCTTTACGGACTAACCTCTCAAAGGCTGGGCAGGACCGGTAGAACAGCGGGGAGGAGGGAGGCCCTCCCGTCGTGGGATGCCTTCATACCAGCCTACAATGAGGAGGAAAACGTGATCGATTCCATAAGGTCTGTGATGAACCAGACACACCCTCCCGATTCCCTGATAATAGTAGATGACAACTCCACGGATCACACTAGGGATGTGGTGAGGGAGTTCCTGCAGAGGTCGGGCTTCCGCCTCGCGAGGAGGTACTCCTCCTTGAGCACCACATCTGAGGGAACCCGCCTCGCTAGGGGGATAGAGATATTCCAGTCCGCAGAAAATCCACTAAGAATCCTTTACGTGAGAAACCTGACTAACGTCGGCAAGTCGGAGAACCTGAACTGGGCCTCCAAGTACCTCTCAACCTCCGAATACTTCGTCAATGTGGACGCCGATACTTCCATAGATCCAGATTACGTCAGGAGAGTGATCGAGCTGATGGAGAGGGATCCCCTCATAGCGGCGGGATTCGGCTGCCCCATTCCCAAGGGGGTCTGTAAATCGCTAGGGGGCAGGCTAGTGGAAGCTACTAAAACGGTGGCATATCGCATACATCACTTCCTCTTCAAAGTGGCCCAGGACAGGATGGAATTCGTGTACAATCTCATGGGATGCGCTTTGGTTTACAGAACGGAGGCCCTCAGAAGAGTGCCCAGGCCCAACGACACCTACGCCGGAGACACGTCTCACGCGTGGGAGCTCCAGGCAGCGGGCTACCGGGTGAGGGTCGCTCACGATGCATTCGCCCACACGAGGGAACCATGTTCTATCAGGGGCTTCCTGCGACAGAGAATCAGGTGGGCGTCCGGTCCCTTCCAGAATCTCTACCTCAGGGGGGTCAGGACACTGAGGCGCGTCAGGGGGAGGAGGAGACTATCCGCCCTGTGGAACATGTTCTACTACACCGTCCTCTCGACCAAGTACGCCATCCTGGTTCTATCGATTCCACTGCTGCTGCTCCTGAATCTCATCACAGTGGATCTGTTTTCTAGAATAATACTGCTCGATTTCACCCTGTATGGAGCCGCCTTCTCACTCTCCAGCACGCTCTTCCACAAGGTGAGGGGAAGCAGGCCCTCGTTGAGGGGAGATGTCATCCCCTTCATCGCCTTCTATGTCCTCATGAGGTTCGTGTGGTTCACCATAACCTTGGTCGCCTTGGTGGAAACTCTCGCGGACATAATATCAGGGCGAGCGAGGGAGAAGTGGAAGGGTCTGCACTGAAACCCATTCCTCTCAATCACCCGCCGGGCCAATATCCTCAGGAATGGGGCCAGCACGCCTTGGTCACGCCGGTCCCAGAGAGCCACCTCCCTCCTCCATCCCGGCTCGTGGGCTAGCCGTCCGGCGCAGTAGCAGGTGGATGATCAGGGCCACGAGGCCCCAGGCCACCATGCCCGTGATCCCCAGTCCCCCGACGAGCTCGCCTAAGTATCCGCGCAGCCCCACGGTGAGGGTGAACAGGCCCCCCAAGGAGTTGATGGCGCCATGCAGCGACACGGCGGGAAGCACGCTGGTCGCCCGTTCGGTCAGCTCAAGCATCGGAACGCTGTAGAGCAGGCAGAGGACCGTGAACAGGGGCACGCCCAGCAGCCTGAGCTCGGGATAGTCGTGCCCGAGGAGAGCTATCGCGGGGGCGTGCCACAGGCCCCAGGCAATCCCGACCACTAGGAGAGAACGGGCATTCACCCTGCCGCCCATGAGCTCGAACAGGTACCCCCTCCATCCCAGCTCCTCCCCCAGGGTCAGAGCCGAGTTCAGGGTGAGGGCCACGGGATAGGACAGGACGAGCTGAACGAGAAGCAGCTTCTTGGCTGTTTCCTCATCGATCAATCCCATGCTAGCTCTCACCATCGTCCTGACAGGCCTCTCCACATCCAAGAGGTTCAGCGAGGCCAGGAGGATAAGGTAAATACCTAGGGCCAGGTAAACCACGAGAGGGGAGAGGAGGAAGAGCTTTATGGCCCTCCTGTCATGCCTCAGATAGCTGGCGAACGTCTTCCCAATGCTCCTCCCCTCAATCGCCAGGGACAGGGCGGCGGCCAAGGCCGGGACGTACATCCTAGCCGAGGCCCATCCAACCATGGCCAGGGATGAGAACGGGGCCCCCATGCCAGGCAGGTTCATCCAGAGGATGATGTCTAGGCACAGGGCCAGTCCGTAGGAGAGCAGTATGAAGGTCACCAGCTTCCTCAGCATTACGGCTGTTGGGCGCCCGATCAACCTAAAAACCATGGCGGGTCGTCGCCCGGCGACCTCCTCATCCCCCGCCGTCCAGCAGGAAGGCCTCCACGAACCTCCCCCTGTAGAGGGGTCTTCCCCTGAGAAAGGGTGGTCTGGGGGTTTGCCTCTCCACTATCAGGACCATCGCCCCGGAACCCTCCCGGGGAGATCTCACGGCTCCCGGATCCAGGGTCTGGACCCAGTAGAGGAGCCTGGGCGATGGCACCACCAGCGTGTGCCCATCCCTCAACCCCTGAACTAGATCCCTAAGCTCCCAGTACTCCTCCACGGGGATGCTGGGCCTCGCGGCATTCACCTTGGAGATGGTGAGGGGGAGGAGGAGACCCATCACGATGAGGAACAGGGCCGAGGCCACCCTGGGATCCCCCACCCTGCCGAGGGCCAATCCCACTATGATGGGGGCCAGGACGGCGGTCATGAGGACGAACCTCCAGAGGAAGTTCCCCGGATTGAGCGGGAAGGAGAGGGCAAGCAGGACTGCCGAGGAGGGAAGGAGGAGATCCCTTCCAGAGCTGGTTGAACCGAGGCCGAGGGAGAGTATGAGGCCGGAGATGGCCACGAGCAGAGGAGGAAGGGCGTCCAGGACCATGGGATTCACTCCTCTGGCGTGCCTGACCCCTGCACCTCCGGAGCCCCCAGTCATCTCCTGAAGGAGCGCCACTCCCTTGTAGGGATCACCTCCCATCAGGTCCGTGGTGAAACCCAGCCACAGGAGGGCGAGCGCCGCCAGTATGGGAAGGGATAGGAGCCTGAGCGATCTCCTATCCTCCCGGTGGAGGAGGGCCATGAGCAGGAGAATAGCCAGGGCCACGCCGAAGTCTAGGATATGGGTGAGCCCCGTGAGGACCATGAAGACAGAGGATAGGGTGGAGAGCCTTAGATCGCCCCTCCGGATGGAAAGGAGGGCGAAGAGCAGGGTGAGGAAAAGGAAGGTGAGCCCCATAGCATTCTTCATGAGCTCCATGATCATCCTGGCCATCCACGGGTTGAAGGCGTATATGACGGCGGCCGTCATGCCTCCCATCTCCCCGCTCGTCTCCCTCACGAGGTAGTAGATGGCGAAGGCCCCCAGGAGGGTGATCAGCAGGGATCCCACCTTGATACCCGAGACCACGTCACCCAGCAGGATGGAGAAGCCCGCCAGCGTGTAGAAGGCCAGGGGTGGATCGTCGTACAGCATGGAACCGCTCCTCAGGATGCTCGCCACCTGTACCTGGTAGTAGGGACCGTCTATCCCGTACAGGAGGGGGCTGGAAAACTCCCTGAGGCCGTAAATGGCCAGGGCAATGATGACGACCGCTGCCACCGCGACTGGTCCCCTCCACAGCCCGGCGTTCATCGATCAATCCCGCCGTCCGGGATAATAAGGGTTGGCGGTGGAACGCCCACGGAACGGATCGGAACGGAGTAGAACCATGTTCGATATCGGCTTGCCCTCCGCAGATCCATCCAACTCATTGAACTCAGTATAGCGCCCCTCTCAAATGCGCGAACCTCCTGACCACGGCTTTTAGTCGGGTGACGGTGCTGATAACCTTTTTTCACGGCTATCTCTCCCCCACTCGAGCCGGGATAAAGATCCACCGGCCGATCTTATTCTTCTACCGTGGAACCTTCCTGTGAGAGTAGAAGAGAGGCTTAATGAGATAGAGGATGCTCTAAATGAGCTTGAAACTTTGATTATGAACGATACAATCTGGGATGTCGACGACGCTAGAGTATACAGGGGAGGCGAAGTCGGGCATTCTGCACGTTAGGAAGTTTGTCAGGGAGGTGAAGTCCCATCTACTGAGAAGGCTTGAGGAGAAGAGGAAGTTCACCTTTCACAGGCTTCCTTCCGAGCGAAGGAAGGAGATCCTCTCCGAGCTGAGAAGGGAGTTGGATCGGGAAGAGGTGAAGCTCGCCGTGGTTTACGGTGGGTTCACGTCGTCCAACCTATTCAGGGATATTGACGTGGCAATCTTCACCGGCTTCTCCGTTCCCTTGGAGAAGGAGATGGAATACTGTGAGGAACTGAGTCGTACCCCCAATTGAAAAGGTCGGGATATACGTGGACGTCAGGCTCCTCGACTACGCGCCTCCTTGGTTTAGAGATGAGGCCCTCTCGAAGTGCCAGGTCCTGATTGACAGGGGTGGGCACAGGGTCGCCCTTTTGAGGGCCTCTAGGGAGGAGATGCAGGACATACAAGCAAAGCTGAGGAGGATTAGAGGATCCGTTTAAGGGCTGGTGTCCTTAGCATCGGGGCGCCCGAAAGGCCTAAGAAAGGAGACGTTCCGAAGGGCAGGCTGCAGGATATAATTCCCTAGGAGGAACTCACTGAGCGGACATGGCTGAGATGCGATCCACCGGTTCGAGGATCTGATACGAGCTCAACTGGTAGCCCAAGGAACAGCGATAGTGGAGGAGAACTGCACCACTAATCAAGGGAGGCTCGAGCCCCCGATCACGGAAAAAGGAGGGGATTTGGGGCTGATCAACTCCAGAAGGCCGTGCGCGGCAGCCCACCGTGCCTCCTGCCCCTCCTCCTGATCAGGAAGACCGCCAGCACGCCCAGCGCCGCGAGGACGCTGATGCCTAGTGGAAGCTCGAGGGAGATTCCCCGGCCCGCTCGCTCGCCTTCAGCCGTCAGCGCGGTCGTCGCCGGGCGACGCGATGTGGTGGATCTGGGCTTGGGTTCCACCCTCACCGTGACGGTGGCTGAGTCTTGGACACTCGCTCCCCTCCCCTTGGCGGTCACGACGACGGTGAATGTTCCTGTGGTATCTCCTGCCCTTATGAAGAGGGACGAGATTCCCGGGGCGCGGAGCTTGGGTGGCTGGAACTTGTACTTTGCATCGGGCGGCAGGCCGACGAGCGAGAGCGTCACGACGGCGTTACCTTCCACCCTGATCGCTATAGAGGCGGATTCCCCACTCCTCAGCTTCACCGTCGCGGGAGAGGCCTTGACCTTCAGGCTGGGAGCCGGGGTAGTCTCGGTGGGTTGGCTCGTCTGGGTGGTCGTGGTGGTCGCCTGAGTGGTGGTCGTGGTGGTTGCGGTACTAGTGGCGGGCCTTGGCAGCACCTCCAGTGCGAGGGAGATAGCCTCGGTCAGGTTCCCTCCGTGACCAATGATCCTCAGGCTGTAGTTCCCGGGCGGGGTGCTGGTGCTCGTGCTAATGAACACCGTGGTCGAGAAGTCTGGGGAAAGCCCGTTGGTACTTATGTGAGCCCCGCATCCCGGGCAGAGGTCGATGACCCTCAGAGTGATTCGGCTCGAGAATCCACCGTGGCCCCTCACCCTCACGAGTGTTGCCGTCGAGTTGCCCTGATAAACCCTGATTCTCCTCGGATTCGCTGTGATGGTGAATCCCGGGGGCTCTGTTATCGTGAGCGTCAGGTTGATGAGCTTCTCACCGCTCGAGGCCGAGGCCCTAAGGGTGAAGGAGAAGGTCCCCGTGGGGGCCTCGTCACCCACCTCCAGCGTGAGGGTCGAGTTGAATGGCGGCACGCCGCTGACCGCGCTGAAGCTCGGGGTGACACCAGACGGCAGGCCGTATACCGAGAGCGAGACGGTCTCGTCGAACACCCCCTCCGGTGTCACGTTGATGGAGTAGCTAGCCTCACCCCCGCGGGTCGCCGATGCCGAGGAGGGATCGACCTCCACCGAGAAATTGCCCTCCGCCTCCAGCACCCTGACCGTGAGCTGCGCGCTGTCGTAGACGGTTCCGAAGGGAGTCGAGGCAGTACCTGTAACCGTCACGGTGTACGTCCCGGGAGAAAGGTCGCTAGGCACTGTCACATTGAGGGTAGCGTTGGCTACGCCGCCAGCGGAAACGGAGACCGTATCTGCGCTCAGGGTGTAGACGGGTGAGGGACCAGCGGCGCTGAGGGAGAGCGTGACGTTGGCATCGAGGCCATAGAGGGACCTGACCCTGACCAGGACGGCCGTCGAGTTACCCTGTTCGACATCCACGTCGTCCGGGGCAACCTGCACGTCCAAGTCGGGCCTGTAGCCGTAGACCCTGACCACGTAGTCCTTAGTGGGTGCCGGGGAGCCTCCGGTTATGGCGTGACCGTGGAGGAACACGTTCCCGCAGCGGGCCCACTCCACCCTGGAGGAGGCGCTCACCTCGATCACGTAGCTCGACGCCGGGTCGACCTCGATCGGTGGATCGAACTCCACCACCTTCAGCCCGTCGAAGCCAGGGCCCACCAGGAAGATCCCGCTATCCAGCACCGGTCCCGTGATGGAACCCTCCCTCAGGCTTATGGTGACGGACTCTAGCAGGCTCCCGGTGTTCCTTAACCTCACTGCAACCCTCGTCAAGACGCCGGTCCTCGGCTCGAACACCTCACCTATGGGAGAGTTATCCCCAACGCTCTCCCAAGTTGGTGAGGGGCAGGAGACCTCGGCCACGGCTATCTCGGTGGGGGAATCCGCGAGGACATGGACCACCCCGGTGAAGAGGAGGGTGGAAATCACGGCGAAGGCGACGACGGAACCCTTCATTCCTCGGAGCCCCGTCGGCGGGTGCGGCCCGCCGTCTTAAGTCTTGTTCGGCATATCCCTAATCACCGTAATATGATCATCATATTTATGGATTCGCTCAAAAAAGTGAAGGAGAATTGCTAAATCCACATATCTCACTCGGGGCCGGATGTGGAGAGTCCCTCTCCGAGATGCTCCCTAGATTGAGATAGGACCATGTACCCTTTTCGGAGCAGGCTCAAGGCTGCGAGAAGTACCCATCCTTGAGACCATCGGTGCTTCAGGACGGGACCTAGTTGAAATGCGGTAGGCTCGGACACTTCTTAGGTCAGGATTGAAATCCTTCCCTTCCCAGCCAGATATTGCACTGGGGGAGCAGACCTCGTGTAGGGGGGAATAAGGAGCGATACGAGAAGGAGCGCGGGTAACCACTCCTTCTAGGAAGTGCCGGTCTCCTCTTCGAGAAACTCTCCCAGGGCTACGGCCGCCAACAGCCGGCTCAGGTCCAGCCACCTGATGGCGGGACATGAGCTGGAGAGAGGGAGGGTTCTGTTCAGCTAGTGGACGGGACCTTTAGCCCCTGAGCTGAGCAGGAGACCGGATCCATCGAAGATGAAAGTATGCGAGAAGAGTGACCGGTACTGTGCCTTATTATTTGCGCTCCAGCCTCCTCTTCAGGGCTACAAAGAATGAACCGAGGAGCACTAGGGATAGTACCCTTAGCGGTATCTCTATCATCAACAGGTCCGTTGACGGCACAGTTTTCATGTCTGGGAAATCCTTGAAGGACCTAATCTGTAGGGAGACTGCCACTGTTTTCCAGGCATATCTCCCAAGCAAACCAAATGCAGTGCCAGGATTGCTAAATACCCAAAAGAGTGAGGAAAGTAAATCTGATTTGCTAGATAGTACCCATGTCATGGCGATCGAGGCAACGAGGATAACCAATACATAAAGACCGAGAGGCCTTCCGATGGACTCACCATATCTAGCGATTGCATCATACAGATAATGAAAGATCTTCTCTGATATGTCTCCAAGATTTCTCCAGCTTAATCTCTTTCGGGCGAGCTTCATTTCATTGATGAATAGTTCAGCTGCCTCTGTGAACATCTTATTTCCTTCCAGACATTTTCTTATAGATTTATATTCAGCTAGTACGAGTCCCATAGTAAGGGAATTCCTCAATCTTTTGTAGGCTTCTTTCTCATGTTCGTTGAGGCTCGGAATGTTTTTCTTCGATAGCGAGCCATGAGCAGATTTTTCTTCCTTTAAATAGGCTTCTTTACCGATTCCTGAGTGATTATTCTCACGTTCCTTATTCTTCGCCCTCCTATTCCCGTAATGGAGGAGTCTATCGTCTAGTATCCGATAAGATTCTCTTGGATAAACCCTAAATGGGACGAGGGTTACGTCAGTGAGATCAGTTTTAAGAAATGAGGCTGAAGAAAGAGGGAAACCCGTTAGGGTTACTCTTCTTGGTTCTCTCAAATCTATAGCATGGAATAAAAGAGTAAAACCCCCATCCGGAACAATGGGGCTAATTCGGAGGTCGAGAAGGGAATTGAAAGTAGAATAGCTGAAGTCAACCAATCCATCAACAGAAAGGGAGAAGTCAGCTCTTCCTTGAAATTCGGCACCCTCGAAGCTCACATTTCCATAGAACTTCGAATCCCTGAAATTTACCCTCTTATAGAAACGGGCTCCTCCGAAATTCGCACTTCCTTGGAATTCGGCACCTCTGAAGCTCACATTTCCCTCAAATTCTGAATCTCCGAAATCGGCTCCCCCCCGAAACTCCGCCCCTCTGAAATCTACCTGCTCTTGGAATTTGACATCCACGAAGTAAGCCTTTCGATAGAACCGACTGTATCTGAAGCTCACATTTCCCTCAAATTCTGAATCTCCGAAATCGGCTCCCCCCCGAAACTCCGCCCCTAAAAAATTGACGAATTTACTGGCTTTTAGACGTTTTTCTAGTGAAGAAAAGACGGCTTGGGTAAATATCGCGCCCGAGAAATCTATGGACTCATCCTCCCTTAGGG
>JALWYH010000056.1 GCA_027078475.1 Thermoproteota archaeon | reverse complement strand
GGTGCCCGTGGACGACGTGACCCTGAGGTGGCTTGAGGAGAGGGGGGTCGGTGCCGAGCCCCTCCAGCCCGATCCGAATGCCGATTACAGCGACGAGGAGATCTTCAATGCCGACGAGATCGAGCCTAACGTTGCGCTGCCCGGGAACGTGGATGAGGTGAGACCCGTGGTGGAGGTGGAGGGCATTGAGGTCGATGAGGTGTTCATAGGGAGCTGCTCCGGGGGAAGGTTCGAGGACTTCGCGCAGGCGGTGAGGGTGCTAAGGGGGAACAGGGTGCGGGAAGGGGTGAGGTGCATCGCCGCCCCGGCGTCGAGGAACGTCTACGAGGCCCTTATGGAGTCTGGCGTCCTGGCCGAGATGGTGAGGGCCGGCTGCGTCGTGGGCCCGCCCACGTGCGGACCCTGCATAGGGGCTCACATGGGAGTGGTCGGGCCCGGTGAGGTGATCGTCTCCACCTCCACCAGGAACTTCCCGGGGAGGATGGGCCACCCGTCCAGCAAGATATATCTGGCATCGCCCCTGACGGCAGCGGCCACCGCTGTGATGGGGCGTTTAACCGATCCGAGGGGGTTGCTACCATGAGGGTGAGGGGCAGGGCTTGGAAGCTGGGTGATCACATCACCACAGACCACATAATCCCGGGCAGGCTCAAGTACAAGGTCAGGACGCTGGAGGAGATGAGGAGGTACGTGTTCAACGACCTGATACCTGGGTTCGGCGAGAGGGTGAGGCCTGGGGATGTGATAGTCGCCGGTAGGAACTTCGGGTACGGATCCAGCAGGGAGCACGCCGCTAGGCTGCTGAAGCTCGTCGGCGTAGGCGCGGTGGTGGCCGAGAGCTTCGCCAGGATCTTCTACAGGAACGCGATAAACGTGGGCCTGCCGGTGGTGGAGGCCAAGATAGAGGTCGAGGAAGGGGACATGATGGAGGTGGACCTCTCCACCGGCACAGTGAGGAACCTCTGGAAGGGGGTGGAGGTGCTATTCAGGCCCTTCCCCCCGGTGATAATGGAGATAATCAAAGAGGGGGGGATAGAGGCCTACTTCTCCAAGCACGGGAGGTTTCCGTGGGAGTGATGCCGGTCAGGTGAGGGTGTGGAGGGGGGAATGGGATGGCAGCTCACGGAAGCGTCGAGGCTGCAGTTGAGTCGTCTGAGCTGGCTGGGAGGTGATGTGGGGTCTTGAGACCCAAGATAGCGGTCATAAGAGGGGACGGAGTCGGGCCCGAGGTCGTGGGGGCGACCCTAGCCATACTGGAGAGGGTCATCGATGCCGAGTTCATAGAGGTGAGGGCGGGCAAGGGATACTTCATGGAGACCGGGAGCCCCATGGAGGAGGGGGGGATGGACAGGCTCAGGGAGAGCGACGCCCTGCTGAAGGGACCCATTGCCACCCCCACCAGGGGGAGGAGCTACCCCAGCGTCAACCTGAGGATAAGGAGGGAGTTCGACCTCTACGCCAACGTCAGACCTTTCAGGAGCTACGAGGGCATCTCCATCAGGAGGATGGACCTCGTGATGGTTAGGGAGAACGTCGAGGGCCTCTACGCGGGCAGGGAGGAGATGAGGGGGGAAGAGGCCGTGACCGAGAGGGTGATAACCAGGAGGGGCGCCAGGAGGATAGCGGAGTTCGCCTTCAACCTGGCCGAGGCCCGGGGGAGGTCCAGGGTCACGGCCATTCACAAGAAGAACGTGCTCAAGGTAAGCGATGGCCTGTTCCTGGATGAGTTCTACCGGGTGGCCGAGGGGCACCCCGGCGTGACCGCCGACGACTACATAGTAGATGCCGCCGCCTACAGGCTCGTCAAGGTGGACCACCCCTTCGATGTCATGCTGCTCCCGAACCTCTACGGGGACATACTCTCGGACGTTGCCGCTGGGGTCGTGGGGAGCCTGGGGCTCTGCGGATCAGCCCAGATAGGTGAGGATTACGGTGCCTTCGAGCCGATTCACGGGACGGCCGAGGACATTGCGGGTAGGGGGGTGGCCAACCCCATCGGGACGGTTATGGCGGCCTCGATGATGCTGGAGTGGCTGGACCTGAAGTTCCCCGGCCTGGGACAGGTTGGAAGGAGGATGGCTGAAGCGGTGGACGGAGTGGTGATGGCGAGGAAGCTCACACCAGATCTGGGAGGGGACGCCACGACTGGGGAGGTTGCGGAGGCGATCCTGGAGCTCATGGATTGATCTGGGGCCCGCTAGCGGGATCAGATGCCGTGACCCGCACGGCTAGGTCACGGCCCCTCCACTAGGGAGAGCAGCCTGTCCACCAGTCTCCTGGCCCTCCTGAGCTGATCCTCTGCTTCCTCTCGGCTGATCAGGTCATCCCAGTGATCCGCCCTCACCCTGAGCCTGTGCATGCCATCGAACTCGCCCACCTCCTCGGGGAACCACCTCCCCATCAGTGCGAGCCTGCTCCTGTACCCCTTGGGAATGCTCCCCTGCTTATCCAAGGAGAGGGCGCTCAGGGCGTTCTCCACCGCGAAGTAGGAGGCGCTGGTCGACTTCTCGTAGCATCCCTGTGAGAGGTCCACTTCCGCCTGATGGAGCAGGAGCCTAGCCTTCTCGGCGAAAGTCCTCGGGGACCTCCCACCCCTCATCCTTCCCCACCACCAGGGGAGCTATCTGCTCCTCGGGATCTAGATCCCTGCAGGACTCCACCGCCAGCCTGACCGCCAGTTCCTGGTCACCCGGCCTGACCTCCGTCAGGACCACCAGGGCGTTGTAGCCCTCGACCTCGATCGACGGGTGCCTGGCAACGTACAGGGCGATGAGCCTGTCTCCGAAGTGCTCCTGGAGCTTCATGGCGAAGTCGAGTGATGCCCTCGTCGCCTCTGGGCTCCTAGGTTTCAGGGTGAGCATCGCACCTTCCGCCGGTCCGGGAATATAACCCTTGGCCGACCCGCGTCAAAAATAGGGGAGGGGACATCGGCCCAGCTATATGCCTAGGTAGGCCTTCCTGACCTCGTCCATCCCGAGGAGTTCCCTGGCCGGTCCCTTCAGCACTATCCTGCCTGTTTCCAGGATGTAGGCCCTGTCCGAGACATCGAGCGCTGCCTTGGCGTTCTGCTCCACCAGGAGTATAGTCACCCCCTCCTCCCTCAGCTTCCTCACCGTCCCGAAGATCTCCAAGACCAGCTTGGGCGCCAGACCCATGGACGGCTCGTCCATCATAAGTACCTCAGGTCTGCTCATGAGCCCCCTGGCTATGGCCAGCATCTGCTGCTCGCCGCCGCTCATAGTCCCGGCCAGCTGGTTCTTCCTCTCCTTCAGCTTCGGAAAGAGGGAGAAGACCCATTCAAGCGTGTCCTGGAACTTGTCCCTGGCCCTCCTAGTGTAGGCTCCCATCTCCAAGTTGTCCAGAACCGTCATCTCAGGGAAGAGCTGCCTCCCCTCCGGGACAAGGGCCAGGCCCATCTCCACCCTCTTGTTGCTCGGGAGCCTCGTTATGTCCTCCCCGTTGAAGAAAACCTTCCCGCTGAAGGGTTTGAGGAGCCCGGAGATTACCCTGAGGGTGGTGGTCTTCCCGGCGCCGTTGCTGCCGAGAAGACTGACTATCTCGCCCCTGTCCACCTGCAGGTCCACGTCCCAGAGGACCTGCAGGTCCCCGTAACCGGCGTTTATCTTCTGAAGTTCCAGCAGCATGCTATCACCCCGAATCATACCTGGATGGGCTCACCCAAGTAGGCCTCTATCACCTTAGGATCCCTGGCGACCTCGTGCGGGCTTCCTTCCGCCAGCTTCGAACCCCTGTGCAGCACGAAGACCCTGTCCGAGATGCTCATCACCGCCTTCATCACGTGCTCCACCATTATTATGGTCAGCCCCCTCTCATCGACAAGCCTCCTCACGAGCTTCACCACGTCCATCATCTCCGATGGGTTCAGCCCGGCGACCAGCTCGTCCAGCAGGAGCAGGTCCGGTCCGGTGGAGAGAGCCCTGGCCAGCTCCATGAGCTTCCTCTCCACTATGTTCAGGGCCTTGGCCTCCACATCGGCCTTCTCACCTAGCCTGACGTAATCCAGCCATTCCATGGCTATCTCCCTGGCTTCACTCCTTGACGCAGCCTTCCTGCCGTACATGGCCGCTGACATCACGTTTTCCAGGACGGTGAGCCTTCCGAAGGGCTTGGGTATTTGGAAAGTCCTGGCTATACCCTTCTTCACTATCAGGTGGGGCCTGAGCCCGGTTATGTCATCCCCCTTGTAGATGACCTTGCCCTCCTCTGGCCTGTAGTAGCCGGTTATGACGTTGAAGAGCGTCGTCTTGCCCGATCCATTGGGACCTATCAGCCCGAGCAGTTCGTTCTGTTTGACGGTCAGGCTTACCCTGTTCAGGGCTACTAGACCGCCGAACCTCTTAACCACGTCCCTGACCTCCAGCAAATCACTTCCCTCCCATCTGGGGCTTTCTCCTGAGCAGCTTCCTCCTGATGAGACCGTAAATCCCACCTGGCACTAGGACCACCACTACCAGCAGCACCACGCCGTAGAGTATTATGCTGAGACCGGCTATCATGCCTCCGAAGAGGGCGTTCAGGTACAGGGAGAGGGGCACGAGTATCAGGGCCCCTATCAACCCTCCGTAAGGAGTACCCGCTCCTCCAACCACGTCTATGGCCGCTATCTGCGTGGAGTACTCCAGCTTGACCAGTATATCCGGCCTGATGAAGTGAATCCACTGAGCGTATATGGTGCCTCCGATTCCAGTCAGGAAGGCGCTTATCGCCGCGCCTATCACCTTCACTCTGTATACGTTTATTCCCACGCCCTCTGCAGCTTCCTCGTCCTCCCTGACCGCCACCAGTCCGATCCCGAACTTGGAGGACTCGAACCACTTCAGGAAGAGGATGCCCGCTATGACCAAGACGAACATCAGGTAGTAGTAGGGGGTCTGGGTCTCGAAGAGCATGTTCTCTGGACCGCTCTTGGTTATCAATATGCCCAGTGGACCCCCCGTGATCCCCTTGAAGTAGAGCAGGAGCAGCTTGACGAGCTCGGCGAACGCGATCGTTCCGAGGGCGAAGAACGGCCCTCTCAGCCTGAGGGATGCTATGCCCACCAAGGCGCCGGCTGCGCCGGCCACGAGGCCAGCTGCCCACATGCCGATCCACGGGGAGACGTTGTAGCTCTGAAGCAGTATAGTGGACGTGTAGGCCCCCAAGGCCAGGAAAGCTGCATGTCCCAGGGAGAACTGGCCGCCGTAACCCCCTATAACGTCCCAGCTCAGCGCCAGAAAGGCCCACAGGTATGCCTGCATCAGTATGGATACCATGAACTCGTCGGCGAACAGGGGGAATATAGCCCCTAGTATCAGGAGAACGGCAGCAAGGACAAGCTTCCCGCCCAGCTTGACCTCCATCTCAGACCCTCCTCAGTGCCTTGCCGAAGAGACCCTGCGGTCTAAGGAGGAGGACCGTCAGGAAAACCACGTACACGAGTATCTGCCTGAAGGCGTTGGAGAAGATTATGGTCCCGAGCCCTTCGGTCACCCCTATTATGATGCCGGCGAAGATCACCCCATAGATGGTCCCGAGCCCAGCGAATATCACGACCACGTAGGAGGCTATGTCCCACACGTAGCCAGCCAAGGGCCTTATGTTCGGGTAGAAGGTCGAGACCAAGACTCCGGCCATGCCGGCCAGGGCCACTCCGAGACCGAAGGTCATCAGCCTGATCTTCGGCACATCGATGCCGACGACCCTGGCCCCTATGGGATTCTGGGAAACCGCCCTTATGGCCTTCCCTATCCTGACCCTCTTGAGGAACTGATCCACCGCCACTATGGAGACTATAGAGACCACGAAGGCTATGGCCTCGGCGACGCTGGTCCTTATCCCCAAGATCTCGATGAAGGTGTTCTTGTAAACGTTCTGGTAGGACCTAGGGCTGGGGGACCAAAGTATGAGGGCGAGGCTCTCCAAGATCACCGAGATGCCAAGAGTGGTGAGCAGAGTTGCCTCGTGTCCTCCGGGTTTCTCGACCACGGGCTCGATGGCTATGACGTGGGTCACCATTCCCAGCAGGCCCAGCAGGATGAATGCCACTATTGCCGCGATATATGGATCTATCCCGAAGAGGGTTACCGTCCAGAAGGCGGTGTACATCCCCACCATGAGGAAGTCGCCGTGGGCCCAGTTGACCGCCTTCATGACGCCCCATATGAGGGACAGGCCCAGGGCTGTGAGTCCGTACACCCCCCCTAGGATGGCATAGGAGACCAGCAGCTGAGTGTAGGCACTAAACTCGATCATCGATCATCCCTCCAACTGTTTTTCCTCACAGGGGGAGAGCTGAAAAATGAGAAAATATTTGCGGTGGGGGAATTCATCTCTTCCCCCACGGTGGAGCTGGGAATACCGCCTTCACCGGGGCGAACTCTATGGGCCAAACCACTCTGAACTTCTCATTGAGAATCTGAGCCATCGCCACGGCTGCCTCCGGGTTCTGGTGGTTGGGAACGGTGAGATCCACTCCCCAAGGCATGAGCGGCAGCTCACCGGCCGGTATCTTGATGGTCTCGAGAGCATCCCTGACAGCCTTCCTGAAGGCCTTTATGTCGTTGGGGTTGGCTCCGGAGTCAAGGGCCTTCTGTATGGCTACGCCCAGCACGTAGGTTCCTACGTAGTTCAGGGCGGAGCTACCGACCATGTCCCTACCGTAGAGCTTCTTGAAGTCGTCGTTTATCCATGCCCACTTCTTCAGGGCCTTGGAGTTGAGGAAGTCCGGCTGCCACTCGGTCTGGGTATAGACGTAGTTAGCGTCGGGACCGAGCTGCTGGATGAATTCAACCCTAGTCTGACCACCGGCGCCCGCACCGACGTAGGCCTTCGGGTACCAGTTGAGCTTCTTCATGGTCTGGACGAAGAGGACGGCGTCCTTCAGGTAGGCCACGTGGAACACTATGTCGGGATTCTCAGCCTTGAGCTTGGCCACCATGTCGTCCATGCTGGTAACCTCCTCGGCCGGGTAGCTCTCCTCGTGCACTATCTTAGCGTTGGGGAAGAACTTGTTGAGGTACTTCTTCAGTCCCTCGGTGGTGGTGACTCCGAAATCGGAGTTCTCGTAGATCAGGGCCACGGACTTGACATCAACCCCGTTGGCCTTGGCTATATCGGCCATGGCCCAGAGGGTATCGTAAGCGTATTTGCTGGCGTTAGCGCAGGTCCTGAAGACGTACTTCCATCCCTGAGCGGTTATCTTGTCAGACACTGACTCGGGTACCACGTAGGGCAGGCCTATCCTCTCGGCCTCAGCAGCCGAGGGGTAGGTCACCGCCGAGTTGTAGGCACCTATTATGGCCACGACTCCCTCCTGGGCGAGCCTCCTGAGCTCGGTGACGGCAACATCCTGCTTGGTCTGGGTGTCGGCTATGACCAGCTTCATGATGAACTTGATGTTCGGGTACTTGCTCTGGTTGATATGCAGGGCGGCTAGCTGTATGCCCCTGAGGTCCTCCTGACCCGAGAAGGCCGAACCTCCGGACAGCGGAAGGAGGACTCCAACCTTGACCTCTACCTTCTTTGCGGGGGCGGTGGTCTTGGGAGGCTGGGTTGCGGCTCCCACGGTCTTGGTCACGGTGACCGTCTTGACGACCGACTTGGTGGTGGTGACTGTCTTAACCTGACCAGGGCCAGCTGCGAAATACCCTATGACTAGACCCACGATGAGTAACACTATTGCTAGGATCCACGCCTTCGTATCCATCAGGGTAACACCCCCTAAGGTGTTACTCAGTCGAGATTCAGTAAAATATAAAGCCTCTCATGTTAAGGAATCAGGAGTACGTTCAATTTGAGCTGAAAGGGAAGCTGAACGTTTCTCTTGTGGGTGATGGTGCGTCCATTTATTAGGCAATTTAGTTGAATGTAATAATCAAGTAAACTAATTTGACGTAAGATACTTAGATGTAAAAAGGTCGACAAAAAGGTTCGAAATTCGGATCGACAAATGGCGATAGAGAACAAAAAATTTTGAAGGTCAGATTGATCAGAGACCGGCATCACCGGCGGGTATTAGTCCGGCGTCGAACTTAATAGTGGGATTATCCGGATGAGCGATCGCTCACGAGAGCGGAAGAGGGGCGCAGTATCGATGTTAGTCTTAACCTGCCGGACACTGAGCTGATACAGCGCTCATCAGCGGGATGTGAATCAAAAAGGGAAAGTTGATGCGAGAGTTTCGATAAGGAGGCCCTTGCCGATGTAAGGTCATCCGCCCCTCTCCACTACGGTCAGAGCCTCGTCTATGGCCTCTATTGCTCGATCTATCTGCTCCCTGGTTATGACCAAGGGTGGGTTTATCCTAACCCTAGAACCGGTCCATCCCGGAGGCCCTATTATGACCCCCCTCTTTCTGAGCTCTATCCTGAACCTAGCCGTCTCCTCCACCGCTGGCTCCTTGGTCTCCCTGTCCTTGACGAGCTCCAGTCCTATGAGCAGCCCCTTGCCATCCACCTCTCCTATGATCTCGTGCTTGTCCATGAGCTCCCTGAGCCTCTTCATCATGTACTCTCCGTTCTGAGCGGACTTCTCCACGAGCTTCTCCTCCTCTATGACCTCTATGGCTGCAAGGGCCGCCGCCATGGCGAGCGGATTTCCTCCGTAGGTGGAGTAGTGATCGAGGGGCCTGAAGGCCGTTCCGACCTCCTCGCTGGCTATCGTCGCTGAGACGGGGAAGCCACCTCCGAGTGCCTTCGCCATGGTCATTATGTCGGGCTCGATCCCGAAGTGCTCTATGGCGAAGAGCTTCCCCGTCCTGCCGAAGCCGGTTATCACCTCGTCAGCTATGAAGAGGATGTCGTACTGGTCAAGAATGTTCTTGACCACTCTAAAGTAATCCGGCGGCGGGACTATATTGCCGGCAGTACCTTGGATGGGCTCAGCTATGAAGGCCGCCATCTCCTCAGGAGCCGCGTACTTGAGGGCATCATCGAGCATCCTGGCGCACTGGAGGTTGCAGCTCGGGTACTCCAAGCCGAGGGGACACCTGTAGCAGTAGTAGTTGGGGAGATGCATGACCCCGTAAGGGAAGGGCCCCATGCCCTTCTTGTACTTGGAGAACCCGGTGAGAGTCCTGGGCATGTGGGTCCTTCCATGGAAGGCCCCCCAGAGGGCGATGAGGCCGGGCCTGCCTGTGGCCCTCTTAGCAAGGAGCGTCGCAGTCTCAACGGCCTCAGCCCCGGAATTTATGAAGAAGCTCCTCTTGAGCTTTGGTGGGGTTATCTCGGCGAGCTTCTTGGCCAGGAGAGCCTGGGGCTCGTTGTAGAAGTCAGTGGCAACGACGAATATCTTTTCGAGCTGCTCCTTGACGGCCTGTATTATTTTCGGGTGGGAGTATCCCTGGGATGCTACCGCGTGCATGGCGTGGAGGTCTATGTACTCCCTTCCGTCCATGTCCTTGAGAACTGCACCCTTACCAGACTCAACCACGATGGGATCGTCCTTCCACCACCTAGCCACATTAGTCATCATATACTGGTCGGAAAATCGAATGACGTCTTCCCTAGAGATCCTGCCCATGGGGATCACTTGGGCCTGCGATCAGCTGGACAAAATAAAGTCTTAACCTATGATCCCATTTTTCCAGAGGCCAGCATTAATCGGGTCCTATTTTACCGAGTGGGCGACTATGGGATCTTGATGTGTAGACATCGCCGCGAATGGTGCCGATACCGCATCCAGTACGACGAAAAAATGGATGGATGGGTCAGCCCCTGCCGTACATGCCCACGAGCTGGGCCTTAGCCAGGACGTGCCCTTCCATGGCGCGCAGCACGTCCCTCCTCCTAGCTCCGGGCGGGAGATCTAAGGGAGAATCCAATGCGAAGAGCTTGAAGAAGTATCTGTGGGGCTTGCCGGGGGGCGGGCACGGTCCCCCGTACCCTATCCTCCTGAAGTCGTTCATCCCCTGAAGGCCGAACTTCGTCCTCTTCTCCTTGGGTATGCCCTCAGGGAGGGAGTTAAGCTCGGGCGGAATGTTGTAGATGATCCAGTGAGTGAAGGTGCCCATGGGCGCGTCCGGATCCTCTACCAGCAGGGCATAGGCCGCGGTGCCTGGAGGCTGACCCTCCCATCTCAGGGGTGGGGACACATCATCCCCGTCGCACGTGTACTTGACGGGTATCTTGCCGCCATCCTCAAAGACGGATCTAAGGGTGAGAGACGTGCTACCACCTCCCTCGGTCAAGGGGACGATCGTTGAGGTGGCCGTCGGTTTCATGGGAACTGACAATCCCAGATACAGGAGGGGGATAGCCACCGCGGGGATAAGGAGTAACGCCACCAGGTAGATCGTCCTCATCCGCGATTATCTCCCTTCTCAAGTGAAAAAGTTTCCCCTCGGGACCTGAGGAGTGATCTGGACCACTCCCTCAGCTGGGAGAAATCCCTTATCCACTTGGGGATTTTTCCCAACCCCCTCATCTTCCCTAGCGACCTTCCCAGTTCCTCCTCATTCATCCCGAGAATCTTCGCGGCCTCGGTGAATGTCATGGCCTCCGAGATGGCCCTGAGAACCTCGACATCCTCAGACTCCAGTTCAGGCGGCCTGAGGATCGAGGGAAGCACCTCCAGCATGGCCCTCCTCACTTCCTCCCTTATCAGGGACCTCAGCTCCTCGGGATCTGAGAGGAAGACGTCATCCAGCTCCACGACCTCCACTCCCAGCTCCCCGGCCAGGGCCTCGGCGGAGGGGTCAGCGAATCCCCTGCATACCACCATCGGCCTGGCCCCGACCAGGAGGGCGTTCACATACGCCTGCCTGACCCCTCCCACGTCAAGCCTGCCGCTCTTGACCTCCACAGCATACATCTCCCCATCCTTGGAGGCCATCAGATCCACATCGCTTATCTCGAACCCTCCCCTCCGGATTAGAATCCTCTCCCCTGTTATCTCGAATCCCATGGATCTGAGGACGGCCCTCGCCGCGCTTAGGGATCCTCTCATGGGATCGCCCCTGATCACTTCCTCACGACGGCCAGGCCCTTCCCGGGCACCACGTCGAAGGTGATCCAGTCGGGCCTGTGCTTGGACCCGCTCATCCTCCTGACCCTCATCTGCTTGATCAGCAGCTCCTTTATGACCTCAGGGTTGAATCTGAGATCGATGACACCGTCGGAAGCTATCTCGAGCACGTACCTAAAGTCATCGAACATCCCGAAGTGAAAGGTGTACACTACGGGGATGCGGTAATGCTTGCTGACCACCGCCTTCATCACCTTCATCAGCTCCAAGAGGGAGGATGGATCTGGGGCGATGGTCAGGAACTCGGTGAGGGAGTCCATAAGGATGATCCCCCTGCCCGCCATCTCCCTAGCACTCCTCTCGACCTGATCCCAGAAGGCGTCCAGGTTCCTAGGATCCTCTACGTCCACGATCCCCCTGGCACCATCCAGCGGTCCGAGATCGCCTGAGAGCTCTATATCCCTCTCCCTGAGCCTGTAAGTGAAACAATCCATGAACTCCAAGTCGCCCTTCCTGACGTACTCCGTGACGTCGAAGCCCAAGGAGGAGAAGTGCATCAGCTTGGAGGCTGGGGTCTCCTCGAACAGAATCATGAGTACCCTCTCTCCCCTATTGAGGGCCCTGTAGGCTATCTCGTTGAGGAGAACGCTCTTCCCTGTGCCCGTCTCGCCGAAGACACCGATCAGACTGCACTTCAGGATGCCCTGGGGGAGGATCAGATCGAGGGGCTCCACACCGAATTCGTATCTCAGAGGCTCCATGGTGACCTATGCTTGTGGGAGTGACTCCCTTTAACGTTATGCTGGCCTGAAAGAGGGAACTCCTGTCGATCGCTGGGCGCGGGAGGACGAGCAGGGTCCTTCCTAATCTCGCTAGGTAATCGTTAAACATCTGCGATGGCTGGAGGAGCTTGGAGGTGAGTCATCCATTGCCTATGGCCGAGGTTACAATAGTTCCCCTGGGAGTCGGATCCAGCGTCAGCGAATACGTTGCCGAGGCTCTGAGGATCGTGAGAAAGTCGGGGCTCAAGTACTGGCTGACCCCAACGTCTACCGTGATAGAAGGGGATTTGGATGAGCTCCTCAAGGTGATAAGAGAGATGCACGAGTCAGCCTTCCGGAAGGGGGCTCCCAGAGTTGTCACAGTCATAAAGATAGATGACAGGAGGGACAAGGCCATAACCATGGAGTACAAAGTGAGGGTGGTGGAGGAGAAGCTCAGGAAGGGATAGAGGGGATCCTCCTGGACTCCGTCACCCTCTCCAGTATCTTTATTCCCCTCCAGGAGAGCCACTCAGCCACCGAGGAGAAGAGGCTCTCGTCCATGCCCACCACCTCCGGTGGGATGACGCCGGGCCCCGGTATGGATCCCTCGGTGATGAGCTTGAGGACTCCCGTAGCCACGAATGCTGTGGTCCTAGCCACCGCCGAGAATCCCGTGGCCTCGTCGTATCTGTCCACCATCCTGTACTCTATCTCCACATTGTTGAGGCTCGTCCTCCCGCTCGCTATAACCCTGAGGACCACCATGTCCCTGGTGTCCCCCCTGAGCCTCTCCCTCCAGAGCTTGGCCGTCACCTGGGCGGGGCTCACGCTCGATCCATTGAGGTCTATGGGCTCCCTGTCCAGGTAGCCGAGGATCTTCAGCAGCTCTATCTTTTCGGCGTGACCCGGCCACCTCAGGGTCTTCTCCTCCATCACCTCGACGCCCCTGAGGGTTTTGAGCATAGTTCTGAGCCCGTCGGTAAGGAAGGCCTCCAGCTCCCCCACGCTGGGCACCGATATCCTCTCGAGCTCGCTGACCGCTGGCTTCTCAACTACCCTGCCGCCCTTGATCACCCTGGCAGGCCTCACGTACTCCTCTATGAGATCCTCGGGACTCCACGTGACCAAGTAGCCGAGCGGGGGTATAGGTCTCTCCGGTATGCCGCCCACGTATATCTTGAGTTCCCTCACCTCCTCGAGCTGTGCGTAGGCCCTGCCAGCCATCATGTTGCTGAGTCCCGGAGCGACGCCTGCGTCCGGCACTATAGTGACCCCGGCATCGGAGGCCTGCACGTGGTACTGGGTGGGATCGTCCGGTGAGTAGCTAACGTCGACCAGGTCGACCCCGGCCCTTATCGCGGCTATCCACGAGGCCCTTCCGAAGCGTCCGGGAAGGGCGTTAACGGCTACATCGACATCCTTTATGGCCCTATATATGTCATCCTCGCCCCTTATTTCCATCTGCTTTATCTCAGATCTTCCTATGAGTTTTGAGGCCTCCTCAAGGCACTGCCTGCATTTGTCCACGAGAATGAGGTCGGATCCAGTCACCCTCTCATAGAGGTCATACGACACGGCTTTACCTACTGATCCAGCACCCAAAACTGCCGCTCTAATGGGAGGACACCCCCCTGTTAGGGAGAGCGATTACTTAAAAAGCGATCTGGGGGATTGCATTAGACTATATCGACATTATAGCGGCTAAAATTTTTGAGAGAAGGACGGATGCTCTCTTTACGTGACCGGACCGAGGAGAGGTCAAGATTCCTCCTGTCCACCCTCCGAACCCTTATCCAGCCCGTAGTACTTCCTGACCAACTCATAATAGTTCTCCACGCTTCCATACCTCTTGAGGAAGCTCTCAGCCAGGTCGTAGCCGTACATCTTTCTAAACTGTTCCCTGCCCCTCTCAGTCATGTCGAAGGGAGTCCAAGGCGGGAAGGTCTCCAGCTCGACCTTGACCTCTTTCAGCTCAGGGATCGCGCTCTTTATGCTTTCCTCTATCTGCTGGACTATCATGGATGAGTAAGGGCATCCAGGAGCGGTCATGACCACCCTCATGTAAACCTTGGAATCCTCCACCTCGAGCTTCCTTATCAGACCGAGATCCACCACGTTGATGGGTATCTCAGGATCTGTAATGAACCTCAGAGCGTACAGGACCTTGTTCTTTATCTCCTCGAGATCCATACCCATCACTCAGTTCGCCGGTGGGGAAATAAAAACTATGGTGAAGGCATCACTTCCTAATGCCTTCACCCCTAGGCAGGGCGGGGAAGAACTCCACGCTCTGGGTCCTAGTTTTGAGCGGCTGTGGGAACAGCTCCATGAGCTGGTATACCTCGGGGGGCACATCCGTCGAGACTGGCAGTCCCAGTTCCCTAGCCACCTCGACGGTGATGGGATAGTCATGGGTCCACCTCCCCTCAGTGAGTATCCTGGCGACTTCCTCAGCCCTCTCCTTACCCAGCTTGTCCTCCAGCAACCAGGTTACCAGGCTTCTGACCTGTTTTATCGCCTTCTGAGCCACGTCAGCCAGTATGAGGGTCTGGTCATCCACCTTGTCCACGCTCTTCTGCTCCACCACCTTGACTAGGGAGGGCGCGGGGAACTGCCCCAGCTGTGGATCGACGGGACCGAGGACCGCGTTCTCATCCATTATGATCTCGTCAGCAGCCAGGGCTATGAGAGTTCCACCGCTCATAGCGTAGTGAGGCACTATGACCGTCGTCTTGGCGGGATGCTTTTTGAGGGCCCTGGCTATCTGGGATGCGGCCAACACAAGTCCTCCGGGGGTATGTATTATGAGATCTATCGGCGTGTCCGGCGGCGTGGACCTTATGGCCCTCAGGACACTCTCTGAGTCATCTATATCGATGAACTTATAGAAGGGGATACCGAAGAGACCTATTGATTCCTCCCTGTGTATGAGGGTTATGACGCTGCTCCCTCTCTTCTTCGCTATGAGAGCCATCACCCTTCTCCTAGCATTCTGAATGGCCCTATGCTGAAACTGGGGGGCCATCAATAGGTAGAATATGAATAGCCACCATAGAAGGGATATGGGGTCGAACCACATAGGGTTGCGGGGTGGTTATTGCCTTTAAGGTGAGCGGTCCCTGCGACCCGCCCTCACGCGAGATGCATCGGTCCCAGCAGACCTCATCGTCTCCCATCGAACCTGAGATATGCGAAAATCAACGCGAACTCGATCATGACGATCGGAGAGGCCTCGGGACCGAAATATCCGCCGGTCATTAGGTCCGGCCCTGCAAGCGCGGACCGGAAGAGGCTGTGACCCAGCAGACCGCTAGTGGGGAATCCCCAGACGTGCTCCATCAGCACGTTCCATGTGGCGTGCATGCAGATGGCTGGCACAAGACCCCACGAGATCCTGATCATCCCCAGCGCCAGACCGGCCACGAAGATTCCCAGGAAGGCCTGAAGGCCGAATCCCGGGTTGAAGGCGTGGATGAGAGAGAACATGAGGGAGGATGTGAGAAGGAGGAAGTCTGATCTCCTCAGAAGGGGATAGCCCCTGTACACGATCTCCTCCCAGGTGGCAACGGACAGGTGATAGGGGAGCAGGGGGAGGAGGATCGCGGGATCGAGTCCCGTCGGCTCGATCCTAGATGGAATCAGGATGGGGATGGTAACGGCTGCCGCAAGGGCCGCGGCCACTACCGACTCCCTCACTCCTCCCAAGTTCGGATTAGCACCCTTGAGCCTGATCAGGAGCACGAACACGGCTGCGGAAGCCAGGGCCCTTGCGTGAGGGCTGGGGAAGACCATGGCGATCAGAGTCATGGCCATGAGGAAGGCGAGAGCCTCCCCCACCCATTCAGGATCGGATTCATCAGATTCGGGTTTCATTTCCTCCTCTTTTTCTTTACATCTCTCCCCTTGGATCGCTCGAATTTCTTCAGAGTCCTGTAGTACCAGAAGCCAAAGATCGCCACCAAGGCAGCGCCTAGGCCTATGAGTATGATATGACCCAGCTTGAGTCCCGGGCCTCTCGCCTCGGCCTGAGTTCCCGTCGGGGTTGGGGACTGGGATGTGTAGTTGCCCTGGGGGGTTATCCCCAGCAGTCCATCCATGACATCGGTCACCTGCCTGGGGGGTACCTCGCCCCTGAAGGTCCGGACCACCTTTCCGCCCTTGTCCACGATGATCATGGTGGGAACTGCCTGCACCCCGTACTTCTCGGCTATGTAGTTCCCGTCAGGAACGAGCCTCCAGTTGGGGGGAGGATTCACCGATTTGTAGAATCTCACGGCCCTGTCGCGAGAGCTGGAGACCATGATGACGATGCACATGGTATCGTTCCTCACCAAGCCAGCCTCCCTCCAAGCCTGAGATAACCCGGGCAGTTCCCTCCTGCAGTGGGGACACCACTCGGCCGCGAACACCAGCAGGTAGGCCTTCCCCTTCAACCTCTCGGTTGACACCCTATCCCCCTCGTAGGTGGAGATGTTGAAGTAGGGGGCCTTCTCTCCCTCCTTGGGGATGGCGTGTGTATGGATCACGGGAACCGCCAGCAGGACCATCAGAACTAGGAGAGCGTATCTCATAACCTCACTACCTCCACCTTCCTGCCGTCGAACACCGCCACGGTGGGTGGAATCCCGTAGTACCTGCACGTGAAGACTGATAAGAGTATGCTCTCCATCCCCTCTATCCCGGGATCGCCGTCGAACAGCCATGCGTAACCATCGGGATATGCTTCGTGAGCCCTGACAAGGCCCTTGAGCCCGTTAGCCCTGAGGAATGATTCGAGGGCCTTCCTCCCGTAGTACTTGGTGCCCCCTCCCCTGCTATAGTTCTCACCGAACTCCTCGACCCCCTCGCTGGGATCGTTCCAGAGGAGCTGAAAGGCAATCTCATCGCTCGGTATCAGGTCCTTCTTCGGCAGGTTGGCTATCTGCCTTACTGATCTGAGTCCCTCAGCTATCCCCCCGTGGACCGCCAGCAGGTCTCCTGCCCTAGCGGCGTACGGCAGGTTAGAGAGAACCTCGTTGTACCGGATGAAAAGATATGGCCACTCCGGGCCGTAAATCCTATGAAGGACCTCCATGAAACCGTAATTCAGGTTCACCACGGGAGATTCGTGATTTCCCCTCAGCAGCAGTACCCTGTCCGGCTCAGCGAGGTGGCGTGCCAGGAGGAAGTTCACATTCTCCACCTGCTTCTTCCCCCTGTCAACGTAGTCGCCCAGAAAGATGATCTTGTATCCATTAGGGGGGAACTTGTCCAAGACATCCTTGGAGGAATCTAGATCCCCGTGGGTGTCCCCGACGAAGACCACCTTTCCCTTCACCTTCAGGACCTGGGGTTCCTCAGCCAGCCTCCTTTCCACGGCATCCAAGAAGGAGAGAGTTTCCTCGAACTCCAGGATCTCCCCCCTCAAGGCCTTCCTGATCGCAGCAGCCTCCCCATTCCCTGAACCCTCTACCCTCTCCCTCCTGATCCTCGACATTAGCTTCCGAAGGAGCTCCATGGGGTAGGTCACCCTCGAGGACGGATAAACCCTTTGAGCCTTTTGTCGTTCCCCTCAGGGTTCGAGGGTGAAGTGTATCCTCCTATTGTTCTTCCCCTTATTCTCCAGCTTGAGGAAGACTATCCTGCCGACCTCCTTGGTATTGGACACGTGAGGTCCACCGTCCGCCTGGATGTCCAGCCCCTCTATCTCCACTATCCTCAACCTCTCGACGTTTGGGGGAAGGGCCTTGGCGAGCTTGACTATGCCCGGGATCTTCATGGCCTCCTCCCTGGGCAGGTAGTATATCTTGACTGGGAGACCCTTCGCGAGATGCTCGTTGGTCTCCTCGATAGCTCTCTCGACAAGGGCACGATCCGGTTTCTCCAGATTCACATCGACCCTGCTTCTCTCCGCACCCACCTTGTTCCCGGTGACCAGCACGCCGAAGTCACGATTCATCACGGCTATTAGGGCGTGGAGGGCCGTGTGCATCCTCATGATCCTGTAGCGTCTGTCCCAGTCTATGATTCCCCTGACCTCATCCCCGGGTGAGAGGGAGTGGCCCGGTACCAGGTGCCAGACTTTCCCTCCCTCCTTCCTGACCTCGGTTACCTCGTATCTATCCTCGCCCCTGAGCAGATAACCGGTGTCGCTGGGCAGCCCTCCCCCGACCGGATAGAAGGCCGTCCTGTCTAGTAGGACCCGGTCGCCGTCCACCCCGACCACCCTAGCTTGGAATTCCCTCAGGTATGAGTCATCCATGTACAGGAGCTCGGTCATGAGCGCACCCAAGAGCAGCTGCGGCTCGAACTCATAATCCTGTCGGTCCGGTCCGGTCGTGAATGGCACAGGCTAAAATCGAACAAACGTATTTAATGATGGCTGGGGAGGAGAGGGGATGAGGGCAAGATCGGGCCTACTGGCAATACTCCTCCTGCTCACTGTGATCCCGGCAGCTCGATCCGTATCCCAGCGCCAGTGGGACCTGTCCGTAGAGAAGGTCACGGTCCTCCCACTGACCGGCGAGGTACAGCAGGGCCAACCGCTGACCCTGACAGTCTACGTCAGGAACAAGGAGTCTAGGATCTTCTCAGGGGTGGTCAAGTTGAGCACCTTCGTGGATGGAGAGCTCAAGTTAGTTGAGCTCTGGGACATAGGGAATCTGTCGAGGGGCTCCATCCCCATACCGGCTGGGGGCTATACCACCATAACCACTAAGGTGGCCACCTCCAACCTGACCATAGGAGTTCACGACCTCAAAGTCATGGTGGAGCCGAGGGACTACGCGGACCCCCACCCCGAGGACAACTCCTACTCGATGAAGTTCTCGGTGATACCGCTGGTTGAGGCGTTCATAGACGTGGACAGGGAGATGGTTCAGGGTAGGGAGTACTTCGTCAAGGTGCACATCCCGAATCCATCGGGGGACGGCCTGGATCTCAGGGTCAGGCTCTTCGTCAATGGAAGCGAGGTGGGTGCCAAGGGGATTTACGTGCCGCCCAAGTCCATTTCCATGGTTGATTTCCCCCTCACACCGTCGTCAGCGGGCAGCTTGAGGATAGAGGCTCTGATAACCAAGGGAGAGAGGCCCTACAGCAGGGCCACGGCCCTGGTGGAGGTCAGACCCTCCTGCGACGTGGCGGTGTACGAGGTCTCCGTTCCTAGGAAGGTGCAGAAGGGGGAGGTCATCTCTGGAAGGGTCAGGGTAAGGAACATTGGTCCATCCCCCACCAGGGTCAATGTGTCCCTGCTCATCGATGGAGCTGAGGTGGACTCCCAGATCTTGGAATCGATCCCCCCGGGTGGTGAGGGGTCCGCTGATCTTCAAGTGCCCACGTTCAACCTGTCGGTTGGGAACCACACCCTCACGATCTCGGCATCCCCCCTCGATGCAATCGACCTGAAGAGGGCCAACAACGACCATTCGCTCTCGTTCCAAGTCAGACCTCTGCCCGTTTCCCTCTCAGCCTCGGCCTCCGGGGATTCCGTAGAGGTCAACCTGACCAACGTCGGTGATGTGCTCGGGACCTTCGACGTCGTGTTACTGGCCGGGGAAAGGGAGGTGGATCGCAGCTCGGTCACCTTAGATCCCGGTTCGAGCCAGGTCATCATCTTCAAGGACGTGGCTCCCGGGAACTACACCGTCACGGCCCTGAGCTACGGAATAGCGGTCGCCACCGCATCGGTGTCGGTGCATGAGAGATCCCCCGCTCGCAGCAGAGTATCTCCATACTGGGGGCTTGTCGCGGGCACCGTTATCGCCCTCGCCGCCTACCTCCTCATCGTTCGGATGAGGAAGAGAAAGTGGCCCTCCTCGTGAAATTTTTTCCCTTGTCCCGCGACTTTTGCACCTCATTATAGTCGCGCTCCCATGGATTCGGGGAGCTATAATGAGGATTGTGGCTCTCGTTCTGCTTCCGGCGATCCTAGTCGCATCTCTCATGATTAATCCGATCCTCTATCCTGCAGCAGCTGCAGCTGCATACGTGGTAGTCTGGTGGAGGATGAGGAAATGAAAGAATCCCTTGAGAGGGCCCTTCTAATGGCGGCTGGGCTCGCCCTGATAATGTATGCCGTTAGGGGCCCGGTGAGGGGGGTAGTGGATCGCCTAGAGTATAGGAGAGCAGTCAACTGCGTCAACGCAGCAGTGAAATCCATAGACTTGGCCGTGACCAACTCGCTGGGGGGAGGGACCTCTGATACATACGTTTACCTCCCTTGCGAGGTGCACATCTCCTGCGCTGGGAGGTCGGTCACGGTGACCTCCGGCAACGCCTCAGCCGGTCTTACCTATCCGTTCGAGCTGAGGTGCGGTGGGAGGGCCGCGGGATTCGGAAAGTTCGTGAGCTCCTGGGGGGAGAGAGGGG
>JALWYH010000055.1 GCA_027078475.1 Thermoproteota archaeon | reverse complement strand
CGTGGTCGTAACTATGAACCTCTCCGACACCGTAAGCCCCATCCACGGGTTGAGCACCACAACCCTAAAAGTCTCGCCATACCCAGCATCGAAGGCGTCATTGTGCATAGCAGCGTATACGAAGCGCTTATATACGTTAAATGTGTAGATGACTGGGCTACTGCGCCATGTCTACGACAGTTCTATCGATTAGGATTCGGCGAGAGCTCAAGGAGGAGGCCGAGAGGTTAGGGATCGACATTCGAACTGTTGTTGAGAGAGCGTTGGAAGAAGAGATTAGAAAGGCTAAGTTGGCTCGATTCAAGAACCTTGTTGAAGAAGCTCTGAACTCGATGAACATCACCGTGGATGAGTGGGTACGCGTAGTTAAGGAGACTAGATTGGAAAGGTGATTGCATCGATGATCAGTAAGTACCTTCTCGACGCCTCCGCCGTATACCCACTAGTGCTTAAACTGCGAGAGAACGTGTTGAATTACATTGATAGATTCGTTGTCTTAGACCTAACGATCTACGAGGTAGGCAACGTCATTTGGAAAGAGTTTAGGAGAGGTAGGATCGCGAATCTCAGGGCTGTGACCAGATTGTTTGAGGAGCTCTTCAGCAATATAGCGGTGCTGAGGTTAGAGACCAGGTTACACGAAGTTCTAGAACTCGCTATTCGTGAGAACCTTACGTTCTACGATGCGTCCTATCTGTACACGGCGCGTAGCTATGGGATGAGGATCGTTACGGAGGATAACGACCTACTAAAGTTTCCCGAGGCGATGAACGTTGATCAACTAGTGAGGGATTTGCAAACATCGTGAGCTAGGTTATCGACCTCGACGAGGCTCTGCGTAGAGCCAAACCCTCTTCCTCAAGATCCTATAGCCAAGTCTTTGGTATAGCCGAATCGCTGGAGCGTTCTCCACATCGACGTGTAGAAGCGCTGTGGCTCCCGAGTAAACGGCGTCTCGGGTTATTGCCGAGGTCACGATCTTTCCATAGCCACGCCTTCTATACTCGGGATGCACGAAGACGTCGCCCACGACCCAAACCTCGGGTAGAGCTATGTAGCGACCCGCTATCGCAACGAGCTTGCTACCCACGTAAACACCGTAGTACCTACCACGAGCAAGGATCTTTCGAGCGCTTTCGCGATCGAGTTCACGACCCTGAACCCTCTTAATCTCGAGGAACTGCTCAAGATCCTCTTCACCAAGCCTACGAGCAGCCCCCGGATTGTAAGGCTTGAATCTACCCTCATCAACGATCATGTCGTAGAACTCCTTAACCCGAACCACAGCACCACCACCTGCAAGGATGTTCAGCACCTTCTCAACATCTCTACGATCATCCGTGTACAAGTGTATGAACATGGGTCTATCCCAAGGTAGCTCGATACGCTTGAGCATCTCGATGTCGCTACCCCATAGATGCACTCCACAGACCCTAAGACCTCGCCACACGAGGACGTAAGCATCGATCCTCCCACCGCTTACCCTGAACAGAACCTCGATGTTGCTCAGCTCGTACACGAGATCGTACATGAGGTAGCAATGGGTTAAGGGATCGGAGCTGTAGAGCTCTACGATAGCTCTCCACAACTCCTTATCAAGATCGTCAAGACCTCTGTAGCTCAAGGCTTCTGCAAACCCCAGATACGTTAGCTACTAAGCGCATATCAATGCAGTGCTCCTCAACGAAGATCGTTCGCTTACCCGCATCGATAGATTCGCCATTCATCGCTAAGCGTTTTGGGCTTGTGTACACAGTGTGCTGCGGGATGATCGGGGGTCCGAGTTGCTGAATCGTGATGAAGGAGTATTAAGGTGACCGCTAAGTTACGGAAACGTCTTTGAGAATCCGGTGTGTATCCTCCTAAACCCGTTCCCGAAGCTCTTCAGCAATGCGTACTCAGCTCGTAGACCCGTGCAGTGACCTGCGTAAACCTCCTCAACACCCTCGTTCTTGAGAGCCTCGATAACCTCGTTAATCCTCTCCTCGTCAGCGTCTACGAGGTGTAGCCCACCTACGACAGCTCTAACGGGTTTCCCCAGTACGTTGCGTGCATGGATAACCATGTTCACGACACCGCTATGGCTACAACCCGTTGTGAGTACAGGGCCATAGTTCTCAACATCGATGACGAGCCCCGTATCATCAAGCATTCTATGGGTAACCAGCTTACCGCTCTCGATAGTGTAGAGGTTTGGAATCTCGCTAACCAGATCCCTTCTATGCCTAGGAACCTCCCCAAGAAACACGACACCGGGAAAGATCTCGAGGTGATGAGTGATTAGCAGGGGTTTAGCTCCCAGCTCCTCTGCTTGGTGAAGAGCGTAGGGAAGACCGACATCCACCAAACCCTCGGGTCCTAAGTATATACATGGCTTGGCTATGTCGGGATGAGCTATGAGGGGTACGGGCTTCTTCCTAACGATCTTCAGAATCTCGAGGAGTCCACCACTATGATCGTAGTGACTATGAGAAAGAACGATGGCATCCAGATCACCTAGGTCGATACCCAACACCTCAGCATTGTGAATAACGGCAGAACCATCCTGACCCGTATCGAAGAGAACCCTCTTAACGATACTACCCAACGAGATTTCTAGAAGGATTGAGAGACCGTGCTGAGCGTAGAGCTTCTTAACCTCGTAACCCGCGTAATCCTCGGCCAGAACCGTGATCCGAAGACTCTTCACACCCACGCTAAGCACCGCCGAAGCACTTCCCAAACTACATTAATTACGCTACTCACGCTGAACGTTACGGGCTGAGTGTATTGGGTTTCGTGTACGTGGACGTGATCGTGCATGGGTTGAAGGCTTCGAAACGCGTTAAGATGCTCGTCGACACAGGCTCTACATACATAGTTCTGAGTCCTAGCCTCGTTTCAGAGCTTGGTCTGTACGAAACGCCTTACAGTGTCGAGCTTACGCTAGCTGATGGTAGGAAGGTTAGGGCGAAACTCTACTTAGCCGAAGTGGAGGTTGAGGGGAGGAAGGGACCTGCCTTCGTAGCTGAACTCGAAACACCGACACCGTTACTAGGGGTCTACGCTCTCGAAACCCTGGGATTCAGGGTGAATCCGAGGACTGGAAAGCTGGAAGAGATATCGCCCGAAGGAGGCTACCTGCTTCGAAACTAAAGGTTGAGGATGATCGTTAGGGCTAGGTTTAGAATTGAAGGTTCTAAAGGATTCATCGAAGGGGTTGCTCTCGTAGATACGGGCGCTTCATTCACGTTGTTGGATAGGGGGATCGCTGATGAGATTGGGGTTAAGTACCTCGGTAAGAGTGTTAAGATCGTGACTGCCGATGGTCGCGAGGTAGAGGCGGAGCTCGCTATCGTTAGCAAGATCGTTGTTGAGAACGAGGGATTGCCTTACGCGCATCTAGCGGTCACGAAGTTCCAGCCTAGGGTGTGAGAGAGAAGCTTAGGGAGGAAGGTCTGCACGAACACCTCATCATAGGGTTGACGACTCTCGAACTACTGCAACTCGTTCCGGATCCTACCACGGGTAGGTTGAGTAAGACATCAGCTATATTCCTGTGAAGAGCTTGAAAACACGATTAGTACTCAACAACTAGTTAATGAAGTACCTCAGTTCGTAACACAGGATGAGGAGATCATCAAGCTTTTCGGAGGAAGATATTGGTATGGTTCGTTAAGCACTACCTCTCGGTTCCGCACCTTTACCGCTACGCAGAGATTTGCTACGAAATGCAAGATATCTTTGTATCGCTATACAAAGATTTTAGGCTTTGTTGCGAGCATCGCTACGGTGCTGAGCAATGTTGGACGTTGCCAAGCTCGCGAAGCTGCTCAACGATCTGGTCACGGCGAAGACAATCTACGACCTCGTGAAGAGAGGGCACAACCCCAAGACACTCTACAAAGCGTTGAGCTGGCTCGTCGAGCACGGCTTCGTCAACGTCGTGGAGCGCGACGGGAAGAAGCTGTACCACCTCACGGACCTCGGTGCGGAGCTACTAGATGTGTTGCTGGAGGCGCTACTGCGTAGAATAGCAAGGTACCTTGAGGAGAGGGGCGTTAGGTACAGAGTTTGGTGGGGGGATGAGAGGATTCGCGCGGTCAGACCCGTGATCTACGTGGATAGACCCGTGGAGCTTCCCCTCAACTTTAGAGGGCTGATCGAGGTGAGGATCGCTGAGTGCAGCGTCGCGCGGGTAAGGACGAGGGTATAGATCGTAAGCGTTTGGAACCTAGCTAATTACTACGTACGCACCAGGGTTATGTTAAGAACCGTTTAATCTCCATGCTCTACTCCTAGCCTATCCCTCGCGAGAATGGCTTTTATCAACGCCTCCCTGACCTTCGGATCCTTCCACATCTCTTTATCGACTTCATAGCTCTGTATGAGCCACTTATCGCGGATCTCAAACCACTTCATACCCATTCTCTTAACCATCTCAGCTTCCCACCTAGCATGGCGAATAACATCCTCTAGATTCCTACGCCTTTCCTGCTCAACCTCGTTGAGTTGCGTATCGATCACCAGGCTCCGCCCATCTCTAGTACGCTGCAGTCGACATTTAGTTCGTTACACCATCTCTGAAGTTCTTCGAGATCCAATACCTCTTTGAAGAGCGTGTAGAGGAAAACAGCGTCACCAACGTCCTTATCCGAACCTAGACGTATCTTGTAAGCTATTTGAAGTTCGATCGAAGAGATTCGCAGTACGTGCTCATCATTTATCACGACCCTGATGCCGTTCTCGATGGCGTGTCTATGAAATCTCGTTGTGGCGAGCCTAGCCTCAACATTTGGAAGTATCATTCCGTTGTAGATGAACCTAACGCCGTATCCCTGAGCTAAGTAATCCCGGTAAATCCTTCTAATGGAAGCTTCCGAATGTATATCGCCCTGGAGAAGCTCGAAACCCTGTTCTCTAGCTACTCTGCATAACTCAACGAAATCGTCTTCTGCGAGAGGTTGAATCACGAAGTCGACATCGTCACTCCTCCTAGATCTACCGAAGAGTATTGCAACATAGCCCGCCACGATCGAGTAGTTCACACCCATTCTCTCAAGAACTTTAGCGAAGTTTATGGCTACGACATCCTCGGGCACCATAGTCGGCTTGGTCAGCATTATCGTGCGGTTCTGTAGATCGAACACTATGGACTCACTTAGAACGACCCTTCCATCAATCGACTTGTCACGAATTCTCAACGTGTATACACACCCATTCGCTATCCTACGACACACCTCCCTATTACGCCAAGAACTTCAATAATGAGCCGCAGACTCTCACCCTGCTCTGCGAACGCTGGGCTTCGTCTAAATAGGGGAGAGCTACGCTTCGAACATCCATTGACAGGGGATGTGGTGGACGTAGACGTGGGCAAGTTCATCAGGTTGCGGCTCTACCCCGAGCTTAGGGAGGGTGCTGAGCTCGTGGGGGTCTTCAACAAGCTGGAGGTGTACCTCCTCTCGAACGAAGCGATAATCCTCTTCAAGTCGATAACGGAGAGGGAGAGGGATCTCGACGACATCGCCGCAATCATCGAGTCGAGACAGGTGGACTGGGAGCGCTTGATGCGGATGGCTGTGGAGGTGACGGAGAGGGAGCTCGGAGAGAAGGGATCTCGGGGGATCGTGATGGTGTACGAGCTCCCAGTCCTTCCCCAGTGCCTCGCGGACCATCCACTACCTATGCACCAGCACCACAACCTCGGTTGTCGGCACAGGGGTTGGAGCAATTTCTCCCGGCTGCCCTGCAACAGTGCCATCCCCCCCGCCTGAATTCATCTGGGTCTGGAAAAACCAAACCGCAACCAGCGCCAGGATGATGAGAATCGCCAGCAAAATCAGAATGCGTCCTTTTTTCATAGCAATACCCCTTTGTCCTTTCGTGAGTTAGTTGGTTAACAATGCTTCAAATTTCAGGAACTTCATTAACGGTGGCTGAGAATGTACTCATTATCATACAGATTTGGGGGAACTGTCAAGCAAGCATTCAGTACTATTCGATCTCCAGCAGGACCGGACAATGATCTGAACCCAGCACCTCGTCGTGGATGACCACATCCTGCACGCGGTCGAGCAGCCCCTCCGAGATCAGGAAGTAATCAATTCGCCAGCCGGCGTTGCGGGCGCGGGCGTTGAAGCGGTACGTCCACCAGGTGTATTGCACCCGCTCCGGGTACAGGGAGCGGTACACATCCACAAACCCGTGTTCCAGATATTTGTCAATCCAGGCG
>JALWYH010000054.1 GCA_027078475.1 Thermoproteota archaeon | reverse complement strand
GCCGGTCCCCAATTACTGCGCCCGGGGGGGGGGGGGGGGCGCCCCCGGGGGGGTGTCACTCGCCGCAAGGCGGGGGGGGGGGGGGGGGGGGGCGGAGGAGTACGACGGCAGTCCGTCCACGCAACCTCCGGAGGGCGCCCTCTTCTCCTCCCTGCCCGAGGAGGCCAATACCCCCAAGGAGATCTCCAGGCTGAGGAAGGAGCTGGTGAACTGGCTTTACAGGAACAGGAGGCTAACCATCAAATACAACCCCAGGCTGAAGATGTACCAGGAGGTGGGCGAGAGCGACAGTCACTTCTACGCCAGGCTCAGGCAGGCTGCCAGGGAGATGAGGGACAGGGAGGTCGACGAGCTCATGGACAGGTACGAGGAGAGGTTCGAGAGGCTGGAGAGGAAGATGAGGAGGCTGAGGGATAGGCTGGAGAGGTATAGGGACGAGTATAACAGGGCGAGGGGTGAGGAGGTGCTGCAGGTCGGCGAGGCGCTCCTCGGGTACTTCCTAGGGGGCTCCAGGAGGAGGTCCCGATCCGGGTCCAGGTCGAGGTCAAGGTCCAGATCAAAGGCCTCCAAACTCAGGGAGGAGATGGAGGACACAGAGGAGGATTTGGATGAGCTGAGAAGGGAGGTAGAGGAGCTCAGGAGGAGGGTGGATGCGGAGGCGAGGGAGATAAGCGAAAAGTGGGATAGGATCGTTTCCGAGACCAGGGAGAGGGTCATCAAGCCCAGGAAGAGGGACATAGAGGCCGAGGTGGCCATCCTGTGGAGGCCCCGCCGGACCGGAGGTGACGGGAATGGAAGCCAGTGAAAGGAACCGGATACTCGCGGTCCTCCTCCTGATCGCGACGGCCCTGGGACTGAGCGTGTGGTTCCTCTCTGCCACCTTGCTCCACCCCCTCCTGACGGCCACCCTCTTCGACCCGGCCTTCGGAGCTGGGATCGCGTCCCTCCTCCTGGCGGTGGTGATGTTTCCCATGGGGAGGAGGAGGGCCGGCCGCGTCCTGACCCTATCGGGCCTCCTGCTGCTGGTCCTATCCATATTCGCGCCCATGGCGGCTGAGGCCCAGCTGGCCAGCGAGATCAGGCCCGTGAGCGGCCTGATCCTGGACAACGTGACCACGAGGGTCCTTCCCTACGAGGTGGCCAGGTACTACATGTACTCGGCCATCAAGGGGTCGTGGGAGTTCGGGGACCTGGATCCCATCGTGATGAACGGCACCATGTACTGGGAGGCCCCCCTCGAACCGCCGGGCCTCCAGGCCATAGCCGGGTCCACCGGCGGGCTCGTGCTTCAGAACGCCTTCACCACCCAGCCGGATGCTAGGGTGATACCGGTCAGGTTCCCCGATTCGGAGACGACCCTCCTAACCAACATTAGGTACCGCATAACCCTGGGCAACCCCCTAGTGAATCCGGAGCAGGTCATCTACGGCAGGGTGGGCGGGAGGTGGTACATGATCGTCTCGCTGGTGGCGTACGAGTTCAGGGGCTTCTACTCCAAGCCGTACTTCGCGGGCGTCTACCTGCTGGATCAGAACGGCTCCCTCGAGTTCGTCCCCTATCATCAGCTCATCAGGGACGAGAGGTTCTCCAGCCTGCCCGTCTATCCCGTGACACTCGCCGGACTGTACGGCGAGTCCTGGGAGTGGCGAACCGGCGTGGTGAACTCCCTGCTCTATCACCGGAACCAGGAGGTCATCGACGAGTACGCTGGAGGGGTGAGCCAGGAGAACACGCAGCCCTATCTGGCGATGTGGAACGGGAGACCTGTCTGGCTCTTCTTCTACAAGCCCTACGGATCGGGGAAGGTCCTGAGCAAGGTGCTGATAATAGACGCGGTCAACGGGAGCAGGTTCATGGTCGACGTGAGTGGGAACAGGTGGGCGGGTCCCTCCTGGGTCTCCCACCAGGTGATAAGGTTCAGGCCCAACTACGTGTTCGTGAGCGGGGGTAGCGACGACGAGGAGGGAGCCGGGGTGAGGGGCTTCGTCATGAGGGAACCGATGCCCGTGATGAGGAACGGGAGCCTGATATGGAGGGTGGCAATAACTCCCAGCGACGGCTCGGGCGTCAGTGAGATGGTCTACGTGGACGCCCGGACGGGGGAGGAGGTGTCCAGCGGGAGGAACGTCCAGGTTGGAGGGGAGGTGAATGGGACCTCAGCGAAGGTGGTGGTTGGAATCCCCGAGCTGGTGGCGGAGTACGTGAAGAACGGGAACACCAGGTGGATAGTGAGAGTGAACGAGACCACGTACCTCGTGAAGGTGGAGGATCTCGGGTGGAGGGAGCTGGCTAGGCTGAGGAGCGGCCATCCCGTGAAACTCCTCATCAGGGACGACGAGGTCGTGGAGGTCAGGGGATGATCCCAAACCCAAACTTTATTTGAACGAGCTTCCATTCAGCCGGATGCGGATCTCCCTAGCTGCGCTCCTCCTGCTCCTGATACCAGCGTCATCCTTCCTAGTTCGGGTAGGGGCGACACCGGTGGTCAAATCCCTCTCCTATCACAGGGGGTTCGTGGCCATCGAAGTGGAGGACCGGGGTCTGAGGTGGGTCTCCCTATACACCGACAGGATGGAGCACCTGTGGTCCTCCTCCGAGGCGAGGTACGTGGAGTTCAACTGGTCCTCCCAGAACTCAATAGCCGTCAGGCTGTGCGACGGTCCCTGCTACAACGTCAACTGGCAGCGCGTTCAGGTGTTCGATCCGTCCACGGGCCGCTCGTGGAACTCCTCCGAGGCCAGGTTAGTCAGGTTCTGGTGGTCGCCTCAGGGGAGGCTGGCCCTCGTCCTGTGGCTGAGCCCGTGTCCGGACTACACGAAGCACTGGATGGAGCTCTACGACCCGGCCTCCGACAGGAGCTGGAGAACAGGATACAGGGGTTTCATCTACGCCTCTTGGTCGCCCTCCGACGAGCTGGCTGCCGTGGTGAGGGATGGGAGGGGCTACCACCTGGAGGTGCTGGATCGGCATCTGGTGAGGCGTTGGTCCAGCGGTCCAGCGAGGGCGGTGGACTTCGGCTGGTCTCCGGAGGGAAGGCTTGTCCTTAGGATGGAGCTGAACGACACCCAGGTCCTGCTGCTGAGGGACGGTGATTCGGTCAGGGAGCTGGCCAGGGGCGGGGAGATCCACTACGCCTGGTCGGAGAAAGGGGACTTGGTCTACAGCGTGGACGGGGAGGTTAGGTCCCTCCACTTCCTCCGGACGCAGGTGACGTGGCTGTTGATGCTCGCGGCTGGCGCGATCCTGCTCATCCTCTCCTGGATCAGGCTCAGGAGGAGCGCGGAGCTCTCCGGGGCCCCTGAGGCTAATGCGACAGGAACCATGTAGGGAGTTGGGAGGAAGGAGGGGAGGAGAAGCGACTGGGACTAGGCGGCTAGGACGTCGATTCTTTCGATTTCGATTACACGTGGTTTAGGTGAAGTACGATTCAGCCCCCTGAACACAGACGGATGAGGATGCTGGGATCCCTCAGCTTCCTGATCAGATCCTCCACGTAGAGGAATTCCATTCCCTTCTCGTGGGCATGCACGAGATGCACTAGGGGAGAGGTTAACCCGGCGGTCGAGATCAGGAGATAGACCTTCTTCAGAAGATCATCCCCGTACTCACTCTCCTCTTCCCCTTCAGCCGGAGGAAGGTCTTTCCTCTGCTTCCTTCTCTCGAGCAGATCGGAGAGGAGAGAGACACCCTCCTCTCTGGCCATCACCCAGAGGTCATCGTATCTCATCCCCGCACTGGCCCTGAGGCCCAGCATCTCAGAGCACACATCCAGCATGGGACCGAAGTGTATGCATATGGTGTAAAGCTGTGAGATCGCCCTGTTCTCCAGCAGGAAGTCGGTCACCAGCCTGATCCACTCCCAGCTCATGTCCAGTAGCAGAAGCCTCCTGCCCGACTTGGGATCCACGACCTCGAACCTCTCCAAGGAGGGTACTATGCCCATCTCGTGAAGCGCATCCCTGGAGAACGAGATGGCCACCAGCATGAGGGCCACGAGCGGATCATCTATCTCCATCCCGGATGACCTGTAAATGTACCTAACCGTCCACAGGTCATACCTGAGCAGCTCAACCCTCATCTCCAGATCCATGGGCTCCCTTATCCTGGGAACATTGAGCTCGACTAGGTCAAGGATGGATAGATGCGCCATGGGGAGCAGGGGAAGCTTGAAGCCGCAGACCACTCCGACCATGGAGAGCAGCCCATCCGCGACCATCTCTCCCAAGGTCCCTTTTCTCAGTCTGGTTATGAGGTCCGGCAGTATGCGCATTGGATCCTCCGGACATCCCCTGAGAAGTGAGGTGAGCAGGTTGGTAACGGTCAGGAGCTCCTCGGCCCCCCCTATTACTCTCCTCTCCTCCAGACGGGATCTCTCCCACCAACTTGATCCTTCCCAGTAGGTGTAACCCACTGTGACGTCCCTGTGAGAGGCGTTGACCAGGCTTGATGCCGCGTAGACCGGGGCGTGGTACATGCCCCCTCCGCTCAGGTCCACTAGGAGGAGCCTATCCGTCGTCAGATCCTCCAGTCCGTCCTCCATGTGCAGCATCATCCTGAGCGTCATCCACAGAAGATCCCCGCGGAAGTCTACCACCTCCCCGTCGACCTCCCACTTGCCCAGGCACTCTAGGGGGATCACCTTGATGTCTGCCATCGGGGACCTGCCGTACCTCTCCCTGTACATCCTGTCCAAGGGCTCACCGTTGAGCCTGCTGGCTCTCAAAATGCTCCTTATCTCATCCCTGGCCCTCTCCACCAATCCGTTTAGATCTCTTAGTTCCCTCTTCCTCGCCAGGCAGTGAGGAACGAATATGAGGGACTTCACCCTCTCAAGATCCATGAGGCTGGCCATGTCGGCCAGGAAGGGAAGGGACGTCTCCACCAGTCCTTTGACCGTGTGGAACGTCGACCAGTGATTGTCCCCAGTGTAAACGTGAGTCACGAGGGCTGATTTTTTCATCACATCCAGCTTCCATTTAGGTGTTAATAAGCTTTGATATTTTATACATCAATAATAAAAGATGTCTAAAATAAGGTTGGCGGAGACGCGCTCTCCTTGCATGGTAAAATTTTGTCCTGAATGTAAGTGAACTGAAAGAAGGGTAATGAGGCAATTAGTTTTTGAATACCGTGCGATGGGTTCTCTCAGAGGTCGGGCGGATGAATGGCGAGTTTATACCACCTGTCTTCCCCGGTGTAAAGCCGTAGTGATCTGATTGACGCGCAAGCGGGTCAAGGATTTTAAGGGAAACTTCCGGGTGGAGGGGAGGGCCGATGGTCGATCCCGTCCTGAGCTTCGTTATTTCCGTGGCGGTACTCGTCGGGCTCCTGATGATAAGGCAGCAGGTTCACGTTGCAATAATGGCCTCTACCCTGGCGTTCGGGGCCCTCACCTTGGGGTGGGGGATGGCCGACTCGACGGTGAGGGGGATCCTCACCTACTCCACGCTCAAGCTCTTCATAGCCTTCTTCTCGGCCCTCTTCCTGTCTTACATGATGAAGGTGGCCGGCATCCTGGACAGGATGACTAGGCTGTTCGCCAGCCTGAGCTGCAACTTCGCCTCCATATTCGTACCCTCCCTGGTGGGCCTCATACCCATGCCGGGTGGTGCCCTTGTCTCGGCCATGATGCTTAAGGAGCACTACTTGGAGAGGCAGTCGCTCGACAGAGACTTCGCCTCCTTCCTGAACTACTGGTTCAGACACATATGGGTCCCGGTCTGGCCCCTTTTCCAGGCCCTGATCCTCACGGCCGTCATCCTAGAGGCCCCGGTGGTGAGGATCATAGAGTCTACCTTCCCCGCCGCTCTGGGGACCATACTCGCGGGCCTACTTATAGCATACCCGCTGCTCAGGAGGAGGGCCAGGAGGTGCGAGGAAAAGGTCTCAAATAGATGGAAGCTTCTCATCTCCGGATGGCCCTTCTTCCTCGTGGTCGTGCTGGTCTTCGGCGTCAGACTCCCTGTGGAGTGGGCTCTCCTCGTCACGGCCATCGCCACGGCCCTCTACACCAGGCCCTCCAAGGGGGAGACTGTCGAGGGGATCAAGTTCGCCCTATCTCCCAAGATCCTGCTAGTGATAGTCGCCGTGATGATGTACAGGCAGTACGTGTTCGACAGCCGCTCCGCCGATGCCCTCCTCCGCTTCATGATCTCCAGGGGGATACCCATAATGCCGGTGGTCTTCACCCTGCCCTTCGTGATAGGGGCTACCACTGCTGGCGAGTTTGTGTTCGCCGGAACTGCTTTCCCCCTGCTCGTGAACGTGCTCGGGACGGGTAAGTCGATAAACGATCTGGCCCTCCTTGTGGGCTACACCGGTGGGTACATTGGGGTGATGCTCTCCCCAGTGCACCTGTGCCTGATCCTCACCTTGGAGCACTACGGGGGGAGGTACTCGGGCGTCTACAGGTACCTACTCCCAGCATCGGTGATGGCCGTGCTGATTTCCCTCGCCCTGGGTGAGATCCTCTGGGGATGAACCTGCATCGTCCCTATTTCGGCCTAGCTCCTCACTCACAGTCCTTCTTCGCAGACCAGGCGCGGCGCGATCGAGCCGCGAGAGTTCCAAGAGAGGAGAGGAGAGGAGAGAAATTAAGTGTCGAAGCAATCTTTAATCCCTAAACACACCTTGGGGCAGATGATCGGCATGGTGTCATGGGGTAAGGCCTTCAGGAAGGCGCTGGCCTACGTTATCTGGACCTTCATATGGGGTTTCATAGGGATCCTCTTGGTGGTTGTGGGCATATTGGGAGTACTCAGCTATGGACTCTCCCGACTGGCCTCCCCGTACTCCAGCTCATGGGCCGCTGCATCCCTTCTGATCTACGCCGCGATCCTCGCCCTGGGGCTTGCACTGATGAAACTGGCCTCCACGGCCTCATATCTGAAGATAAGCACCGAGATGATCGTAGAGGAAATAAGCGGACAGACCGATGGAAGGAGGAGGGTTTATAGGATCAGGCGTGTGGGTAGGGAGGAGAGGGGAGGAGCCGCCTCTCCGCCCGAGAGGTGATTGGTTGGTCAGGGTGGAGGTACTCTACGGGGACAGGCCGGTCAGCCTGTCCATCCCCGACGACAGGCTTATGGGTGTTTACCGGATAAAGGCCCCTCCAAGAGTGGACGTGGATCGCCTCCTAGAGGAGGCGCTGGATAGACCCGTGGCGAGCGAGCGACTGGAGGACATGGAGGCGAGGAGGACCCTGATCGTGGTCAACGATGCAGCAAGGCTGACTCCCACGCCGAGGATGCTGGACCACGTGCTGGAGAGGCTGAGGGGTGAGGTCAGGATCATAGTCGCCACCGGCACCCACAGGGCTCCGACCGAGGAGGAATACAGGGAGCTCATACTCGGCCACCATTACGGAAGGCTGAGGAGCCTCACCATCCATCACGACGCCAAGGCTAGCGAGTTCGTTGATCTGGGGAGGACCTCCAGGGGAACGCCGGTCAGGATAAATGCGGAGGTGCTCAGGAGCGATCTCGTGGTGACCCTTGGATCTGTGGAGCCCCACTACTTCGCCGGCTACACGGGCGGCAGGAAGAGCATAGCCCCGGGATTGTGCGCCTACGACTGCGTGGAGGCCAATCACAGAATGGCCCTCCTGCCGGACGCGGCCCTCGGCAGGCTCACGGGTAATCCACTGCATGAGGACCTGGAGGAGGTGGTCCGCAGGGTCATGGAAAGGGGAGGGGTCAGGATCTTCTCGCTGAACGTCGCCATCACCGGGGAGGGCAGGGCATGGGCCTCCAGGGCCGGCGACATATTCGAGTCGTTCTACTCTCTGGTGAGGGAAGTGGAGGGGAGGTACTCGGTCCGGCTGCCAGAGAGGGCGGACGTGGTCGTGGCCGTGGCCCCGGGTGAGATGGGCATAGACCTCTACCAGGCCCACAAGGCCTTGGAGGCCGCCAAGCCCCTGGTCAGGGACGGGGGGGTGGTGATCCTGGTGGCCCCGTGCTGGGACGGCATAGGCCCCAGGAACTTCTACGACTTGCTCGTTGACAGGAGCCCGGAGGAGGTGAGGGAGCTGGTCCACAGGAACTACAGGCTCGGCTACCACAAATCGGCCAAGATAGTCGAGCTACTTGAGAGGGCCGAGGTTTACGCGGTCACCGAGCTGGAGCCGGAATTGCTGCGAAGGATAGGCTTCAGACCATTCAGTGACCCTCAGGAGGCCTTAGATGAGGCACTCAGGAGGGTCGACGGCAAGGTGGCGGTTCTGCCGGAGGCCAGCCTGATTGTGCCGAAGCTCGCGGAGAACAACCGTTAAATTCCTTTGAACGTGTGAGAGTGTGATTGGAATGAGGGGAGCGCCGCTGCTGGTGGCCATCGTGCTGGCGCTGGCCGCCTGGCCCATGTCCCATGTACGGGCACAAGGTCTCCAAGTGAAGCTGGAGCCCAGGGCCGTCGGTCCAGCCGGACCCGTCAATGCCACAGTGATGGTGAGCGGCCTCCCCCCCGGGACCTACTGCAATCTCAGGCTTGAAGTGATCTCCAACGGGACAATCATCAGCAGGAGGGAGAGATCCTTCATCGCCAACGGGACCACGGTAGTCCACCTTATCTTCACGGCTCCCTCTCGTCCGGGGATCTACAGCGTGGTGGCCACCCTGCACTTCCTGAACTCGGCGGAGTCGAGGAACCTGAGCCTGGCTGTTATACCAACGTTAAGGGACGTCACACGGCTGGCGGTGTCGCTGGCCGAGCTGGATGAGAAGCTGGAGAAGCTAAGGGACGTCAGGCTCAACGAGAGTGAGCTCTCTCTCCTGCTCTCCAAGAGGGCAAAGATGGCATCCGAGTTCGGAGAGCTGGTGAGGCTCCTAGTCGAGGGAAAGAATCCCACCAGGGCGGCCGAGCTCTTCGATAGAATATTCTCCTCCATGGAAGAGATGAACAGGCGCGTGAAGGAGCTATGGACCTTGGAACTGGTCGTTTGGTCGGTTTCTAGCAGCATAGACTCCTCCCTGAAGATGCCAGCTGGTATAAGCCTTGAGTTCTGGTACAGACTCGTCTCCGCCTCTCTCTGGGCCATACTTCTGCTGCTGGCTCTTTTTCCCCTCTACACTACCGGCTACGTTACTCTGACCTACTACTTGGTCTCGGAGATGGAGGAAGAAGAGAGCGCGGAGGTGATCAATGAGGCGAATCAAAGGGCTCTCAGGATACTTAATAGGGCCTACGAGCAGGTCAGGGAGGTGTCCGATCCCAAGTCCATGATCATGACCTCGCTGGCCAGCGCCCTGGCTGCCGTGGGCCTGATGGCCGACAACGTCTACGCCATAATAGGGTCGATGCTCCTCTCCCCACTGATGGGGGCCATAGTGGCGGGGGCGGTGGGCCTCGCCCTGCTGGATGTGAGAAGGGAGCGCCTCTCGGGGCTCGACCTCTTCTACACGGGGCTCAAGGTGGGCCTGGAGGGTGTGGTCCTCATAGTGATCCTCTCCTGGCTCACTGCCGGCGTGGCCGCGTCCTACGTGCCCCTGCAGGTGACTAGGGAGCTGGCCGCTAGAGGGAGCCCTAACCTAGTGGACCTGGCCATAGCGCTGGCGGCGGGATTCGCGGGTTCGGTGGCGATGATGCATGAGAGGGCCGAGGCGGCTCTGGTGGGATCGGCCATAGCCATAGCTCTCGTTCCCCCAGCTGCCGCAGTCGGGGTTTCCCTGGCCATGCTCAACCCTTCCCTCTTCGTCGGATCTGCGACTCTCGTCGCCGTGAACGTGATAGCCCTGATAGCCTCCGGCTACATATCCGCCAAGTTCTATGCCATATATCCCGTGATAGACAGGGTCTTTCGGGAGTTCATGGAGTCCTTCAGCGAGGTCTCAGGAAGGATAGCTAGGACCGGTGCGGAGGTGTTGCTAAGGGCCTTGGGCTCGCTGATAGCTGCATCCGTGTGGTTCCTCTCCCTCTGGATCAGGGTATCAGTAGGTCTGCTGGGCACCAAGTCGCCGGGAGATGCCCTTAAGGCAATGGGGAGGAAGGTAGCCTTTGTCCTTCTCCCCATAGTCCTGAGCTGGCTTTTCGGGGTCGTTATATCTACCAATGCAGCCTCTCTCTTTTCCTTAGCCCACGACAGTCTCTTGGAAATCATCATCTCCGTTGGGGGACTTATCCCTCCTATCTTCTCCCCCAACGTAACCTTTTTCCTAGCCCTCATAGCCTCCCTGGCATTTCTGCGGCTCATAACAGTGGAGGCGGCCAAGGCCAGGGAGTCAGGAGACTGGAGGAGCAGGATCAAGGTTGCGGCGTACACAGTTCTGCTCTGGCTCACCTCAGGCTACATACTGGGTATTCACAGGTTTCCCCACGTGAGCGCTGGATATACCCTCCTCCTCCTGGCATTCGTCACGGTCTACTCCAGCAGATACCTCTGGGAGAGGAGGAAGAGAATAGCGCTGTACGCCTTCATAGTTTTCACTTTCCTCACCCTCATGATCCACAGCGCTGCCGCCTTCGAGTCCATGAGGGTCGCCGAGACTTTATCCACGGGGAACGTGGTGAAGGTGATCAAAGAGATAATAGCATCGTACGCCGGGGTGCTACCCGATGACGTTAATATCTCCCTCTCCTCGAGGGGGGCCGAATGGGTCCTTAGGGCCACAATTCGCGTTAGCGAGTTGAGATTCAGGGAGGGTCCTGTGATGACCCCAGCCGTGGTTCACGCGGCGGAGGAGACCGTCAGACACGCGCTCGGCACTGAGGTGAGGCTCGTGGTGGAGTACGCTCTGACACCCTGATCTAGCTTGATCCGATCAGGGGGTGAGGTGATTCTGCGTGATATGGATTGATGTCGTCAACGAGCCCCATGTCAGGCTCTGGAGGAGATTCCTACTCAGGCATCGGCCCGATGCCCTGGTGACGGTCAGGCGCAAGGGGGTTCTGGTGGAGCTGGCCTCCAGGCTGCTCCCCACCAGCTTCAAGGTAGTGGGGAGGTGGGGCAAGAACGAAAGGGACAAGCTCATAGCCTTTGCAGAGAGGGTCAGGGATCTCGCCCGACTCATCGATGCGGGGGACATAAGAGTCGCTACCTCCAAGGGGTCACCTGAGCAGGCCAGGGTGGCGTTCGGGTTGCGGATACCCCTAGTAGCCCTCAACGACAACGATCTATCGCCCCACACGATCACTAGGCTTACATTTCCCCTGTCCGATGTGGCCGTGGTGCCGGAATGTTTCTCCGGTCCGACCTACGGTCCCATCATCAGGTTTCCCGGGGTCTTCGAGGTGGCTCACGTCCTGGATTACATGGAGGAGCCCACTAGGCGGGAGCATGCGAGATTAGGGCTAAGGGAGGGAAGCTATCTGATAGTGAGACCGCCTCCCGTCGGCTCTTACTACCTCGGAGTGGCCGGTCGCTTCGATGATGCGGTGAGGGAGCTCGTTCGCAGCACAGGACTCGAGGAGGTCAGGTTTCCCAGGAGTGGGGGAATAATTCTGCCCGACGGCTCTATGTTCGAGGGCGTGGTCGATGCCCTCGACCTGATCTCCACCTCGGCTGGAGTCCTGTCAGGCGGAGGGACCATGGTAAGGGAGGCGGCCCTCTTGGGTATCCCCGCTATATCCCTCTTCCCCAGGGAGGATCCGTGCGTTACTGGAGTCCTGATAGAACGGGGACTCCTGGCGAAGGCCGACGATTCTACGGTGGTGGAGGCGTACCAGCGCCTCGCCAATCTGGCGTCCTCGGGGAGGCTCGCCGAAATGGCCCGCGATTTCGTGTCTTCAGTGGGTGATCCGACGGACTACATACTACGGGCCTTGGAGGAGGTGTCCCGTTGAGGACCGTGAGGATCCCGATACTGACCGATGACTCCGGCCCCCTGAGGCTCTCCCAGGCTGATCCCTCTGAGCTGGCCAAGATACACTCCCTGGCCGTCAGCTTGGCCGAGAGATTCAGGGGAGCTTCCCTGGTAATTTCCGGGCCAAACCTCAGGATCTCCCTACCGATTCCAGGGGATCTTGAGGAATTCAAGGCGCTGATAGATCCGATCAGGGACAGGATAAGGGTCATAGTCCTGCTGTGGACCCCGGGGCTCTCTTGCTACCTGGACCTGTGCGCCAACCTGATGGCGGCCTGTGAGAATAACCTCGTCATCTCCGGGGAGGATGAGCTGGTACGGGAAGTGGTTGAAATGTGGCGATCCCTGGATTAATTCTCGCGATTTTTCCTTTCCCCCTTCCCAAGAGCCCCATTCGGATCCTCCACCGAGAGCTTCGCCCGGGTAGTGCCCGGGAGATCCTTCATCATCCACGCTTGGTGCACCCGCTTGTAGCCCGCCACGAAGAATAGCAGAGCTGCCGGGGGCGGATCCATTGCCCTACATGAAATCCTCCTTCCTCCTATCCCCTTTCCTTAAAGAAGGCTCAGTCAGTAGCTCAATTATCTAGCGGGAGTCTCCTGATTGGGTTTATGGAGTCAGAAGATTGGCGCTTCCCGGCCTCCGGTCCGGTAATCTAATTTATTGACGGTGTGACCTGTGACGGTGATGACATGCTACTCAGGAAGGATCACCTGAGGCTGCTGCTCCGGTTGCTGGAAGGAGACGAGGAAGCCCTGACGCTGAGAGGAGAGGGAAAGGTCGATGAGCTCGTCTTCTCCAGAAGGATAACAGAGTTGAAGGTCCTGGGACTTGTCGATGTGGAGGACGCGAGGGTGAGGCTTACCTCCGCCGGTGAAAGGCTGGCTAGAGCGCTGAAGGGAGCTGCCATCGATCTGGATGCACTGCCGGATCTGTGGGTGGACACGGCCATCTATAAGATGGTCGATCTGGCCGTTAAGACCGGCAAAATACTGCCTAACTGGGAGGAAACCCTAAGAGTTAGGGGCTTCTGGGATGAGGGTCCCACAGATCTCGCCAGGGAGCTGCTCCAGACCAGGGTGCAGGCAAGGCCCTCCCTGCTACTGGCCGCTGAGCTATCGGACTTCCTGGAGGTCATCCCACCTGGACCTGATGACCTCGGCGAGCTGGTGAGGATAAGGGATGAGCTGGGGTTCGGCAAGTGGGTCATCAATGCCCTCCAGGCCATGGACTTGCTCTACGTATCTCCCCCGGATGAGTTTGGCTCGGTCTACGCCCTCACCCCGGCAGGCAGGAAGGCGAGGGAGTCCATATGGCTCATCTCGGTGGTGACGACCCAGATAACGGTGGATCAGAGGACCGCAGAGCAGATAGAGAGGGGAGAGGTCACAGAGAGGCTCGTGGAGATGGGATTGGCCGATAGCGGTGGCATCACAGAGGCAGGGAGGGGAATTCTAGCTGCCTACAGGGAGATGGGTGTGGTGAGGAGACCAGTAACCCCCTTCTACTTCACCATCGAGGAGATAAGGGTCCTCAGGACCATCGAGGAGACCGTCAAGAAGAGGGAGACGAACCCGGAGATCCTGCCGACCAAGGACTGGCTGGAGGAGAAGTCTGGGATATCGGAAGTGGGGGAGGCCCTGACCCTTCTAGAGTCCAAGGGCCTGGTCGAGAGGAGGGAGGTGAAAATGAAGGACACCTACTGGTTCACCGAGCACGGCAGGCAGGCCTACAACCTCGTCAAGGACAGCGGGGAGGACATCACCAGCGAGTCGCTCAAGTCGGTAACCTATCCTCTGGCTGGCGAAATCCCCATGGCGGAGTGGGTGAGGGAGGCGAGAAAGCACGGCTTCGTGGACAAGGATCTCACGAAGAAGGGCAGGAAGCTCGTGGAGTTGAGCAGCGAGGTTACCAGGAGACCCGTGCTCACGGCCTACGACGTGGCCATCCTCATGAAGGTCCCCAAGGGGAAGTACGTTGAGAGGGAGGAGCTGGTCAGCGCCGTGAACGAGTATCTCGGCATCAGGGATGATGAGGAGGCCAGGAGGGCTGTCAGGAAGGCCATATCGGAGGCGGAGTCCAAGGGCCTGGTGGTGATGCTCCAGAACAGGACGGTGGGCCTCACTCCCATCGGAGAGGTCATGAAGGACGTGGTGACCTTCGGGAACACCCAGACCATGAAGACGATGAAGTTCCCAGTGACCCCCACCGTGTACTGGGTACTGAGGGTCATATCCGAGCACATAGACGAGCTGAAGGAGGCGTGGAGGAAGGGCGTTGACGTGGTCAACGTGGAGGCCAAGATAGTGTACAACCACCTGAAGAGGTACACCTCGGTGACCGACGAGGAGATCAAGAAGGCCTTCGTGATCCTCAGGAGAACGGGTCTCTTGGGGAAGATGGGGCCCACTTCAGCCGGGGAACTCCTGCTGGAGGTTGGGAGAATGTTCGAGAGGCTCCCGGAGGAGGAGAAGTGGGTCAGGGAGGTCTAACCTCCTATTTTTTGGTGGATGGGAGGGTAAATCAGCCTCAGTCCCTCAGGCTCGGATCATTCCATTACTGGCTCTTTCGGATCGATTTAGTTGCCTCTATAAAGGTACTCTTGGGTAATTTGAGCGTGGGAGTTGGAGGGCTTGGTCGAGAGACTGAAATCTCACGAGAAAGTGCTGACCGTGATACTCTTCGGTTCCACCGTCAGGGGGAAGACCACGCCCCTCTCCGATGTGGACATAGCTGTCATCGTTGAGGACCCAGCCCGAGGATGAGGCCGAACTAGGGAGTCTCTACTCCCGGAAGATAGGTCTGGTCCTATTCCACAGGCTCCCTCCCTACATCCAGTTTGAGGTGCTGAGGGAAGGGAAGATCCTCCTCTATCTGAGGGATGAGGAGAAGTTCAGGGAGATCTAGTTCAGGACTGTGAGGACCTACCTCGAGCACTCTCGAATGTACAAGAGGGTGAGGGAGATGCCCCTTGAGATCGAATAGCTTGGCTAGTTCATGAGCCATTACAGGAAGGGCAGGGAACTAAGAGAGGGGAACCTCTCCGACTATCTGATCTACACAGCCCTGGCCATGGAGTGCTACAAGCCACGAACTCCCTGATAGAGATAGGTGAGAGGTACGTGGTGGATCTGGGCAGGTACCCGGTCACTTACTCGGACGTATTCCAGAGAGGGGGTGATCAGCGGAGAGGAGTTGAAGGCCCTCAAGAGATTGACCTTCCTCAGGAACCTCATAGCTCACGAGTACTATAGGATAACTGAGGAGGAGCTCAAGGAGATGGCCGATCTGCTAGATGCAGCTGAAAAGGTCGTGAAAAGGTTAGTGAGAGGTCCTGCTCCGAGTGAGAGGTGAGCGTTACTCCCGCTAGTACGGTAGCGATTCCTTCACAGTGTTAAGTAATGTCCAGCAAAGGCAATGTCCCAGCATGGTAGCCCGGGGAGGGTTCAATCCTGAGCTGCAAGCTTGGATCCCCCGTATCCCTGGAGATCGAGGGTCACGGTACGAAAACCGGAGGATCGGGCCGCCTCCAAAACGACCTCCCTTACCTTCAAGACCCTCACCATGTCCTCAGGGGGAACCTCTATCCTCACCCCATCACCCTGAACGCGGGACCTCACCAGCGAGACACCCGTATGAAGTACGGTGTCCTCCAGCGCTTCCACCCTCCTCACCAGCTCTAGGTCCACCTCCTCTCCGGCCGGCAGCCTCGTGAGCATGCAGGTCTCGGCCAAGTAGGGAAGCCCCAGGTCCTTCAATGAGGAGACTACGTCCTTCTCCGAGATCCCAGACTCCACGAGGGGACTCCTGACTCCCACCTCCTTAAGGGCCATCAATCCGGGCCTATCTTCCTTCAAATCGCTGATATTGGTCCCATCGAGCACGGCATCGCATCCCTCCCGCTCCGCCACATCCCTGATGAGGGACATCATCCTCCGCTTGCAGAAGTAGCACCTGAGGGGACCGTTCCACCGTATCTCTCGCTCCTCCATTATCGCCTCATCCCTGATGATCGCGTGATCAACATCGATGAGCCTGGCCACCTCCTCGCTCGCCGCGATGACCCTCCTAGGGATGTAGGGGAAGTCCACCGTCACTGCCAACACTCTACCCACGCCGGCGCGCTTGAGCGCCCAGAGGAGGAACGTGCTGTCCCTGCCGCCCGAGAGTGCAACGGCCGGGCATCCGTACTCCCCCAACCTTCGGAACAGTCTATCGAGATCCACGGGCCTCACAGTCCGGGAGAGCTAAAAACTGATTGATTGAGGGTGGCGGCCTGGACCACCCGTCTGTGGTGAGTGGACAGGCAGGTTACATCTCTCCACCCTTTTCCCCAACCTCCCTCCTCATCCTTCCTTCCTCCTCCCCTTGATCTCCTCCAGGAGCTCTATCAGGGCGGGAACGACCTCCCTGTAGTCGCCCACTATGCCGTAGTCCGAGTGCTCGAATATGGGGGCATCGGGATCCACGTTTATGGCCACCACCCTCTTGGCCTCCCTTATGCCGAAGACGTGCTGGGCCGCCCCGCTTATCGCCACCGCTATGTAGAGGTTCGGCTTCACGGCCTTCCCTGTCTGCCCCACCTGCTTATCCGGCTCTATCCATCCGGCATCCACCGCCTTCCTGGAACCGGCCACTACCCCGCCCAGCAGGTCGGCCAGTCTCCTGAGGAGCTTGAAGCCCTCCTTCGACCCTATTCCCCTGCCCCCAGCGACTATCACATCGGCCTTCTCTATTGGAATTTCCTCCTTCTTCAGGATGGGCTCCCTCTCCAGCAGCCTGATTCCCCTGGGCTCCGGAACATCGATACTCTCCTCAACAACCTCACCGGTCCTGCTCTCGTCCCTCTCCGGGGTGGGGAAGACGTTCGGCCTCACGGATCCCATCACCGGCCTCCTATTCCTGGTGACTATGTGGGCCAGCATGAACCCCCCGAAGGGGGGCCTTATCAGGACCACCTCTCCCCTCTCGTTTACGTCCATCGCTGTGAGATCGGCCGTTATCCCCGTCCTGAAAGAGTTGGCTATGTAGGGGGCCATCTCCCTTCCCCTCAGGGTCGCCGGGATCAGGAAGACCTCGGGCCTGTGCCTGGAGGCCAGGTCGTGGAGCACCCTCCCCCAGACCGCAGGGTAGTAGGTGGCCAGCCGATCGTCGTCCACCACAAATACCCTGTCGGCCCCGTAGAAGATGGGCTCCCTGGCTAGATCCCTGACCCCCCTGCCTATCAGGGCCACCCCGACGTAGGTCTCCAGCTTGTCAGCCAGCTGCCTGGCCGCTCCTATGAGCTGGAGGCTCGCCTCCTCTATGCCTTGGCCGGACTCGTCCGCGAAGGCGGCGACCCACACGCCCTCGTATTCATCCAGCCTTATCTCTGGCCACTCGCTGCAGACCATGGTCACACCTCCAGCAACCCCTCCTCAATGAGCTTGTCCACGAGCCACTTGGCTGCCTCCCTGGGATCACCCCTGAAGATCTCGTTCTTCCTGGGAACCTTCGGGATCATCTCTATCTTTGAGAGGGCCGTGGGCGACCCCTTTAGACCGATGCAGTCCGGCTCCAGTCCCAGCTCCCGGTTGGTCCACGTCTCGATGGGGGACTCCAGCTTCGCCCTTAGCTTGTGGGACAGCCTGACCCTCCTCGGATGGAGGGTGTGCATCGCCACCGATATGAGAGCCGGGAGCTCCAGCTCATACGTTTCCCTGACGTTCTCTAGGCTCCTCCTGACGATGAGCCTCCCGCCCTCGAGCCTGGCGTGGGTCACGTAGTAGACGTAGGGAATGTCGAGCCACGAGGCCACCTGGGCCCCGACGTGAGCGGTGGACGAATCTATGGTCTCCTGACCGAAGACTATGAGGTCGTAGCCCAGTCTCTCGATTACCTTGGCCAGTACGTACGAGGTCGCCAGGGTATCGGCCCCGGCGAAGGCCCGGTCCGACACCAAGACAGCGTCGTCAACCCCCATCCCCAGCACGTGCTCCAGCCCGGCCCTGGCCGAGGGTGGCGACATGGTAATCGCGGTCACCCTGCCCCCGTACTCGTCCCTCAGGCGGAGAGCCATCTCCACCGCCTCCAGGTCGTGCGGGTTGACGACGCTGGGTATCCCCTCCCTTATCAGGGTTCCCGTCTTGGGATCTATGTTCACCGATGTGGTGTTGGGCACCCACTTTATCCCCACAACAATCCTGAGCATTCCACCCACCTCCTAGCTGAACCTGAAGTGTATGCCCCTCCCGCTCACAGGGTAGTTCCACGTGACCGCGTCGTTGGGGCAGACAAGCCTGCATGTACCGCACTCTACGCAGCCCTCGTAGCTGAACAGGACCTCCTCCCCGGCGAGGGTGTAGCACTGGGCCGGGCAGAGGAGGAGACAGGGCTTCTCATCGCACTCCCTGCACTTGCTCGAGTCCACCCTTATGTGGGGCTCGTAGTCGACGTCCCACACGTTGTTGTTCAGGATGTCGTCCACCCTCATGGGCTTCATCATACGCTCCTCACCATCTCCAGCAGATCCCTCACCATCTCCAGCCATCCGATCCTCCCCTCCCTGGCCCTCCTCAGGGCCTCCATCACCTTGGGGGTCTCGTAGGGCGAGTTGAAGAGCTGATCCATGATGGCGTTAACCAGCCCCGGATAGGCACCGTAGAGCCTGCGGTTCTCCCTCATCCTAGGGGCCCGCCTGAACTTCCTGAGTTGCCTGAGCACGAAGCTTTCCTCCAGCAGATCCCTGTAGATCGCCAGGTTCTCGGAAGTCATCCCTCCCATCTCATGGGCCCTCTCGACAGCCCGTGCGGCCAGGTATCCCGAGTAGGCCGCGAAGTCCACCCCCCTGAAGTTGTATCCCAGGTTCAGGAGGAGGCCGGCGGCATCTCCCGCCACCAGGAGGCCGTCGGTGTAGAGGAGGTGGGGCAGGTCCGGCCAGGTGTACTCCGGCACCAGGTGGGCCGAGTACTCCATTATCCTGCCATCCCTCAAGTACCTTCTTAAGAGGGGATGGAGCCTGAGGGCCTCGACGTACCTGGACACATGCCTTCCAACCTCCTTGACTGCGTCGCCCAGCGCGATCACGAGCCCGAGGCTAACTGAGTCCCTGTTTGTGTAGAGGAAGGCTCCTCCTGGAAGGCCGTCCGTGACGTCGCCCAGCATGAGCCAGGCCATTCCCTCATCCCCCTCGAGGCCGAATAGATCCTCCAGCCTGTCCCTCTGCAGCTTTATCACCTCCTTCACCCCCAGGCCAGTGTGTCTCACGCTCAGCTTGGGGACGAGGCCGGCCCTCTCGAGGAGGAGCCTGTTTATCCCCTCGGCATCTATGACCACGTCACTCGTGAGCCTCTCGTCCCCGACCCTTATGCCCGTGACCCTCCCTCCCTCCACGACGAGGCCGTCGACGGTGATCTCGGTCAGTACCACTCCACCAGCCTCCTCAACCTTCCTGGCCATCCACCCGGCCAGCTCGGTGAGGTAGGTGGTGAAGGAGGTCCTTTTGCTCCCCCGGAACTCGAAGGATGACATCTCCCCCCCGCTGACCAGGGATATCCTCTCCCTAGTGACCCACCTGTGAATGGGGGCACCGTCCAAGCCGTCGAAGACCTCCCCAACAGGATCAGCGTAGACCCTTCCTCCGAAGACGTTCTTGGAGCCAGGAACCCTCCCTCTCTCGACCAGAAGGACCTTGAAACCCTTCTTGGCCAGGGTGTAGGCGGCCGCGGAGCCCGCTGGTCCCGCTCCGACCACTATAACGTCGAATTTGTATCCGACCTCCTTCAAGCCCGAAAACACCCTCCAGGTGCTCTTTCGAGCCTCTAGAATCTATTAAACTTTATCGGGGAGAGAGGGGACCCCAGGTCCCCCTTTATAAGGAGAGGGGGTCTGTGAAGCCCAATCTTGCGGTTAAATATATGAATCGATTACGCGCGTTAGCGCGAGCTTCCCGTCTCCCCAACCACCCAACACCACTCAAGCGGAACCGAGCGTTAAAATCGATGCCGGAGTCTTGATAGGGATGCGACTCAGGCGCATACTGGAGGGCGTGTCCAAGGGCGAGATCGGCGTGGATGAGGCCGAGTCCCTGATAAGGTATTGGGAGATAAGGGAGCTCGGAGAGAGGATCAGGCTCGATCTGGGAAGGGAGATGAGGGCCGGTCTCCCAGAGGTCATAATGGCCGAGTGGAAGGGAAACGATGACCTGAGGAGGTCGGTGGAGGCGTCCCTAGAGGCCACCGGGAGGGCCTTGGTCTCCAGGGTGAGGGGGGACCAAGTTCCAGTGTTGGAGGAGTTCCGGGAGCGGTTCGAGGTGAGGAGCAGCCCCAACTCGAGGGTCTTCGCGATCAGGCGCCGGGACGTGAGGGTGGAAGCTGGGGGAAAGGTGGGCATAGCCGCTGCGGGATCATCGGACGTCCCGGTGGCGGAGGAGGTGAGGATCCTCGTGGAGGAGGGTGGGTGCTCCACGGTCAGGGCCTACGATGTGGGCGTGGCCAATCTAAGGAGGACCCTGGGCGCGGCAGCCCTGATGGCCAGGGAGGATGTCGACGTGGTGGTGGCCCTGGCCGGCATGGAGGGCGCCCTCCCCTCCGTCATGGCCTCCCTGCTTGACGCCCTGGTCATAGGCCTCCCGACCTCCGTCGGCTACGGCCTGGGTGGGAG
>JALWYH010000053.1 GCA_027078475.1 Thermoproteota archaeon | reverse complement strand
ACCTTGACCTACACTCCTCCCCCGTGGGTTGCCACTATGCCCATAGTGAAGGAGCTGCGGGCCTCCGGGGACACCTACATAAGCACTGTGGGGGCTGACAGCAACTTCGGAACCTCCGGCTACCTGGCGGTGTCCCATCAGAGGGGACCGCCGCCCCTCAGGCTCGAGTCTTGGACCAGGTCCTTGGTCAAGTTCGACATCTCAGGCCAGATCCCCCCGGGCTCCGATGTCTCGAGCGCCGTCCTGACCCTCACGGTGAAGTCACCCCCCTCCATGGGCCTGACGGTCCAAATATACGCCCTCACCAAGCCCTTCCGGGAGACCTCCGCGACGTGGTTCACCCACCAGAGCAGCTTCGGCTCCCTGCTAACCACCGGGACCGTGACCTTCGATCACCACAGGGGCACTAGGGTGAACTTCGACGTCACCTCCTACGTGAGGAACAAGGTGCTTAGCGGTGAGACGATCTACGGCTTCCTCCTCAAGTGCCCCGACAGCGAGCTGGATGGCGTCCAATTCTACTCCAGGGAGGGGGCTCCCTACGACAGCTGGAAGCCCACCCTCAAGGTGGTCTACACGACCTCGTACATAGACTTGGCGATCAGCCAGGCCTCCCTGAACCTGACCCAGGGTGGGACCGCCAACGTGCAGCTGTCGATAGGAGGCACCTATAACGGCAGGGCTGAGATATCCCACAGGTGGGTGGGGCCAGCACCCAGCGGGATGAGCGTCCAGCTCACCAGGACGAGTGGGAAGGTCCCCTTCGCCTCGACCCTTCAGATAACGGCCTCGGACTCCACGCCGCCCGGTCAGTACAGGCTCGAGGTGAGGGCCAAGAATGGTGAGGGGAGTTACAACCTCTACGACAAGGAGACAATCAACATCACGGTTAGGAGCGCCCAGGAGCCAGATTTCTCCCTCAACATTTCGCCAGCTTCGCAGAACATCACCCAAGGTGAGCGGGCCGAGTACTCCATTGCGGTGTCCCCAATAGCCGGCTTCTCGGACACGGTACGCTTCTCGGTCTCCGGGATCCCACCCGCCTCCACCTACCAGTTCCTCTCCACCGGATCGAGCACCTTCCTCCGTATCACCACGACACCCTCCACGCCGCCCGGCGACTACAACATCACCGTCACGGCGGAGGGAGGCGGTAAGACCCACACGGCCAGCGCCATCCTGTCGGTGACCGCCGCTCAAGCCACATCCACCACTACGGGAGCATCGAGCTTCCTGATCAGCGTCAACCCGACGTCCCTGACCCTTACCAGGGGAGGGATGGCCCACCTCAGCGTTACCGTGCAGGGGGTGGGAGGATTCTCCAGTCCCGTCACCCTCTCGGCCTCCGGGCTCCCGAGCGGGGTAACGATATCAACGAACGTGAACAACGCTCCGCCGGACTTCACGGCGGATGTCGCGCTGGTGGCCACGAACGACGCTCCCCTGGGCGCCCATCAGTTCACCCTGCTGGCCACGGGAGGCGGCGTGACCAGGAGGTCTACCGTGACCCTCACCATACAGCCGTCCCAGGGGACTCAGACCCAAACTCATACCCAGACTCAAACTCAAACTCAAACCCGAACCCAGACCCGAACCGGGACCGCCGCCGGAGGAACCTTCGACTTCTCCCTCTCGGTCACCCCAACGAACCTCATCCTCAATCCGGGTTCCAGCGGATCCGTCGCCGTGACTGTGAGGAAGCTCAGCGGAAGTGGGACCGTCGCGCTCACCGCCTCGGGCTACCCGGGCGACACCAGCGTGACCTTCAACCCGCCCTCGCTGCAGGAGGGCACCTCCTCCTTGGTCATAAGGGCCGGGCAGACCACCGGCACCTTCACCGTGGTCGTCACTGGTACCTCCGGTAATTTGAGGAGATCGGCGACGTTCCAGCTTCAGATAAAGGCGGAGGAATCCAGGTGTATAATAGCCACCGCCGCCTTCGGGTCGGAGCTCGCGCCCGAGGTCTCGTACCTCAGGAGCTTCAGGGATGGAGTGGTTATGTCCACCTACTCCGGCTCCAGGTTCATGACGGTCTTCAACGCCTTCTACTACCCCTGGAGCCCGGCCGTGGCGGCTGCTGTAAGGGAGAACGGTGCGCTGAGGGGGGCGGCCAGACTGGCCATCTATCCCCTGCTCGAGGCCCTGAAACTCGGCAGCCTGGTCTACTCCGCGCTGCCCGGTGGTGATCCCTCCATGGTGGGAGTCGGCGCCCTGGTGAGCCTCGTCCTCGGCCTGATCTACCTGTGGCCCCTCTCCCTCCTGTCGATCAGGTTCAGGAGGCTCGCGGATCTCAGACTGCTGGGATCGGCCATTGGCCTGGCAGCGGCATCGGCTGGCCTCCTAGGGCTGAGCGTCGCGGTGATGTGGGATGCTCTCGCCATGTTGTCGGCGTCTTCCCTCGTCCTGAGCTGCCTCTCAATCCCACCCATCGCCCTGTCGCATCTCCTAGCCGGGTGGTTCAACCGATCCCCCTAACCCCGCCATCGCCTGGCGCGCCTTACTTTCCCTTCTCTTACCTTTTCCTTCCCGCGGGCTAGGTGAGGATCACCCTCGCTTCCCGGGGCACCGCGGCAGGGGTGATAGGACTTCCCTCGCACCTGAGAGCACCTCATCCAGGCGCGACGCGACCTCCTCCCTGGTACCGTACCTGTCCTCGCCCCACAGCCACACCACCAGCCTCCCCGGTCCGATCCTGCCCTCCATTCCCTCCATCCTCGAGGTGAGCGGCTCCATCAGGTGACCGGTGACGGGACTCTCCCTCCCACCCAGCACGAGCACGACCTTGCTGTCCAGCAGGGCAGTCTTCAGTCCCTTTAGGGTCAGGGGCGCCCTGAAAGCATCTATCCCATCCTTCCTGAGCCTCTCCATCAGGATGGGACCGCTCAGGTTCCAGTCAATATCGTTAGCCACGATGGCCACCTCCCTCGATGCCTCCCTCCACGTCCAGAGACCGGAGGGAGCTGATCTCACCCGGAGGGTGCAGTTCCCGGCGATGGCCAGGGACTCGAGGGCACCTTCGACCAGGTCGGACCATATTGAGATCCCGCGCCCGCCGAGGCATGACAGCACGCCCTCCCTGAAGTCCATCCTAAGGTAGACCGATCCCCAGGGACCTCGCCTCCCCATCTCCCCGAGCCTCGTCAAGCGACCCTCCCTCAGATCATATACCTTGGCTCCTCGGAGCTCGGGAATGGTCACGGGCACCTGGCCCGCCGCCACTATGCCGAGGTCGTAGACGGCCACCGACCACTCATCACCCTCGAACCTCCTGACGAGACATCCGAGCCAGTAGGCGTTGGGGATACCATCCCTCACCACCTCACCCTCCATCTCCGATGGGGCCAGGGCGATGCCGTCGTGCCCGAAGACCCTCGCTCCGGCGAAGTCGTAGAAGGCGGCATCCACGTTGCCGGGCATCGCGTAGCTCACGTGGGTGAACCCGAGCCTGAAATTGGCCCTCCTCGCCTCCTCGTAGACCCGACCCACCACCTCCGGAACATAGGTGGCGGGGCTCTCCCAGCTCCCCCTCTGCCAGGGGAAAAGGACGGTCACGCCGTTCTCGACATCACTGAAGTAGGACTCGCTGATGTCCCAGTCCACCGACGCCATGACGGATGGGCCGCACCTGTAGGCCTGGTTGGAGACCATGATCACCCTCAAGCCTCTCCTGGCCCCCTCATCCCTCAGCTCCCGTATGAAAGATAGGAGGGCTCCCTCTAGCGATTGATCGGGGTGCCTCCTCCTGAACTCCTCGACGTAACCCGGGGCCGATGACTCAGCTATCTCGGGGTCGCAGGCGGCGGGGAACCAGTCGAAGAAGACCCCCACGTAGTCCCTCCCCATCCCGTCCAGGAGCTCCCTCACCCTCATGGACCTGACCTCGGGGCTGCCGTAATCATAGGCCAGGGCGGGGCCGTAGGGGCCCCGGAACCTCACCAGGTAGTGATCCCTCGAATCCCTCACCTCGTCCTCGTACTTGGCGAACAGCCAGTCATAGAGTATGAGACTCACGTTGGCTCGGTGCAGGGCGGCCAGCTGATCCCCGCTGAGATCCTCAGCCTCCACCACCCCGGACATGAGGGCCAGCTCCATCCTCTCCGGGGTCGGCTCGCCCATCAGGTAAAGTGGGATCCTCCCGTTGGGAGCCGGAACGGGCGACGCGCTGATCAGAGGCACGACGCTCAGGAGGATCAGGAGCGCCGCCATCGCCCGCCCCGTGACTGGAATGAGCCGATCGTATGACACGCCAAGCCAGCCGGGGGACGAATATTAGTGCGCTGGTGCTCGATGGATGGGGCCCTCAGGCTTAATAGCGTGTCACGGTCCGGTACCTCCATGCATCGATCCTACGAGTACGAGCTGATCGCTCAGAGGCCTTACGATGATCTCCTATCCGACATAGGCCACTCCGACAGCGTGGAAATCCTTCGAAAGGAGTGCGAGGGGATGATCCCCCAGCTCTCACGGGAGCAGGGTGCCAGGCCGCGGTGGGCGGTCGTCGCCAGGAAGGGGAGCTACCTCCTGGCCATGGTGATGAGGGACGAGGATGGCTCCTACAGGATATCCTACTTCCTGGGCTTCCCCTTGGAGGAGATGGAGGCTGTCTACTGGATAGCGGACGATGGAGAGATAGCGGAACTGGAGGAGGAGCTGGAGGAGTTCATGGAGGATGAGTCCATAGACTGGGTGGGGGGTCACTTGGGCGTCGCCTCCGGCCCCCTGCTCATGAGGACCGCCAGCACCTTCGGGGAGGAGGGTCTTCCGGACGTGATAGTGGGGGTCAAGATACGGGAGGAGAGAGCCACCCCCCTGAACCGCTCACGGACCGACTGATTCTCATGCGCAGGCTCAGCACGAAGGAGGCGAGGAGGATCAGGGAGCCGAGGATCACGAGGGTGGGACCTGATCCGAGTCCCAGGCTGGAGTGGAGGACGGCTCCCCCGACCCCCTCAAGCCTCTCCCTGAGGGTCCAGATCAGAGCCAACCAGAAACCAGCGCACATCAGCCCCATGCCCCCCGAGAGAAGCGAAAGGGGAGTCCAGATGACGGAGGCTCCCGCGGTGATGAGGGAGGCCATGAGCAGGATTATGATGAGGTAGAGGAGGCCGGCGTTGCCGTCGATTATCCCGTAGTCGGCCTGTATGACCGCCAGGGAGGAGGCAAGTTCGAACACCCCGTACTCCTTGGTCGAGCCATCGGGCCTGTGAATCACGGCCCAGGGCGAGAGGGAGCTCAGGAATAGAAGTGCGAAGCCCAGCAGCGAGATCAGTCTGGCGACTTTGTTCCATCCGGGAGCGGACAACCGTATCCCCCCATTATTATACCTTCAGGTTAATAAGGGCGCCCTCGAGCCAGGCATTCCCGGGCTCGGATCAGATAGGGAGCTCCGGATTTATATGAACGAGCCCCATGACCAAGAGGGTCTCCGCGGACTTCACACCCCTCCTGGACCTCACCGCCTCGTCTATCCTTGAGACGTGTCCCATGTCCCTGGCGTGGAATATGGCCACTATGTTGTACTTCCCCGTGAGCTTGAAGACGTGGGTGGCCTCCGGCATCTTAGTTACGCTGTCGAAGACCGAGTCCAGCTCTTCGGGGGTCACGTCAGCCAGTATGATGACGGAGAAGGGGAGGCCCACCTTCCTCGGATCTAGGAGGGTGTAGAAACCCTTTATGACCCCTCTCTCAACGAGCCTCCTCACCCTGTACCTTATCGTTGCCTCGGGGACTCCGAGCTTCCTTGCCAGCTCGCTGAAGGGCATCCTGGAGTTCAGCTGAAGCTCCCTCAGTATGCCGAGGTCCAGACTGTCGAGCTCCTCCGGCTCCACCCTACCCATCGCTCGAACACCTCCCCCCTAACCTATAAATGATCGGGCTTGCCGCAGGCCGGGACCACCCTCACCGACACCCTCGCCTGGGGTGCCAGCTCCGCCGCTATGGACATGACGTCGTGCTGCAGCCTGTTCACCTCCCTGACCCTCATCTCGGGATCGGCGCCGACCCTCACCTCCAGCCTGATCTCCTCGCCCGAGTTCACGGCCCTGACGTACGCCCACCTCACGCCCTTGAGCTCCTCCACCCTCCTCCTCAGTTCCTCAATCGGCACGGACTTCACGGCATGATCGACGTGCACCAACGCCTCCCTCACGCCCAGGGAGTGCTTCAACCTCGATTCCACCTCCCTGGCTATCCTGTCAGCCCTCCTGAGGGTCACGTTCTCATCCAGGACGACGTGCAGGTGCAACCTCTCCTCCCCCCTCCCGCCATAGAACTCGGG
>JALWYH010000052.1 GCA_027078475.1 Thermoproteota archaeon | reverse complement strand
TGTTCATAGAGGCCGTCGGTGAGGCGAGGAGCGGGCAGCCGGCCACCCCCAGCGAGAGGGGCAAGGGATCGATAGAGGCCGTCCTGAGGGAGGAGGCGTCCAGGCTTAAAATCAAGCTGTGAGGCGGGGCAGGTTAGCCGGCCCACCTCCCGCCCAGCTCCTCCACCAGCCCCCTCCAGAACCTGTAATCCTGCTCCGCCCTCGGTAGCTCGGACCTCGCCCTCCTCGTGAGATAGTAATCCCACTTCTTGGCATACTTCAGGAGGAAGTCGTCGTCGTACCACTTTCCCAGGAAGTAGAGGAGCCTGATGTGGAGCCTGTGATAGTTCTCATTTGCTCTCCCGTGCTTCGTGGAGTAGAGGGACCACTCACCATCGTCGTAGTCGGGGAGCATCCTGTGGAGGGTCCTGAGCCCGTCCTCCACCAGCCTGCCGCTGGTGCCGTCCCCAATGAGGGCGTGGTATATGGTGAGGCCCTTGAGGGAGAGCATGAAGCCGTTGAGCACCAGGTCGTCGGGGGCGTTGGAGTACTCCAAGTAGAACCTGCCGTACCTCGTGTCCATGGAAAAGCCGCCCTCACTCTGATCCACGAGGAAGCTGTTGACCAGCCCCTCGGCCGCCCTCAGGTACCTCTCGTCCCCGAACTTCCTGTAGGCTATGGCGTAATAGCCGGCCGCTATTCCCTGGCAGAGCGACGAGTTCCAGGGCACGCTGGCCACCTCCCACCTGAAGTAGAAGTTGAAGAAGGACGCGTTTCCGTAACTCTCCAGGTACCTCAGCATCCAGGTCATTATACTGAGAAACTCGGTCCAGTTCCTCCTGTAGAAGAGGGCCTCCGTGGCCAGGTTCATGGCGTTGGTCGGGTGGACGTTGAACCCCTGGCCGTTTATGTAAACCAAAGGAACATCCACGCCGGGAGGGGCGTACCTCTCGAACAGCTCGGGCTTCTTGCACAGCTTGGAGTACTCCAGATCCGCCCTCAGATTATCGAGGAGCTGATTCATCGCGGCGCGGTTCCACCTCACTGATCTGAACCTCTCCAGGGTATCCATGATGTCCCTGTCTAGGTAGTGACACGCCTCCCCTCCCCGGATGCGGGTTCCAGATCCGCCGGGCGGGTGGACCAGCAGAATGAGGACGACGGCCGAGGCCGCGGCTACCGCGATCCAGATCCTCCTCACGCCGATCCCCCATCACCTCCCTTGGAGATCTGGGCGATCCTCCCGAAGTAGTGGGAGAGCGGACAGACCTCGTTGCACACCCCGCAGCCAACGCACCTGTCGGGATCTATTGTGGCCTTCCCATCCACCCTTATGGCTTCCCTGTCGCAGTACTCCGCGCAGAGTCCGCATCCGGTGCAGAGGGATGCCCTCACCCCCACCTTCAGGACCGCCTCCACCGGGGTGTTACCGACGAGCACCCCCTCGCCATCCACCCTCAGAAAGGTGCGATCACTCGCATCCGCCCTCCGTCGCCCCAGCGAATGGATCAGGTTCAGGAAAGCTTGGGGGTCGTGGGGATTCATCCTCACGTGACCCCTATCCAACGTGACCCTCATCATAGGCTCCCTCACGGCATTGCATATTCTGGTCATCCTCCCGGGCGGGTGCATCCACCTCCACAACCCGTACCTCACCCAGCATGGAGGAAGACCCCTCTCAGCGGCGTAGGCCTCGAGGAACGATTCCCACCTCTCCCAGAGATCGGGATGCAGCTCCTCCACCTTGGCGTACTCCGAGAGCCTCGAGGCGGGGCAGAGGTAGCAGCCAAGCCTGTCAAAACCAAGATCATACAGGGGATTGACCTCCACCCCTCTCGTCCTGATGTAAAGCCAGGTCTGGAGGGCGCTCCACTCGTTTATCGGCGCCCCGGTCACGAAGCCCGGGAGCCACCTGTTCCTCCACAGGGGGGGACCCCTCATCCTGGCCGAGGACTCGAACCTCCTCTGCCCCACCAGAGTCAGCCCCGGAGCCAAATCCCTGAGCGCCCTGTGGGTCGGCATGAGCTTGATCACCTTGCAGCACCATCTGTAATCCCTCGCCGGGGGACCGAAGCCACCCACGTTCCTCCAGAAGGAGTCACCCGCATCCCCAAGGAGATCGTAACCCACCCTCTCCACGAACTCGACGGTCTCCGGAAGCTCCAGCCCGGTGTCGTTGAAGTAGACAAGGTGATCGACTCCACTCCTCCTGGCCACCTCCAGCAAGGCGGAGCTGTCCTTACCACCGGAGAAGGATACTATAACCTTGCCCCTCTCCCTGGAGGCCCTCCAGATGAATCTGATGGCCCTCGACTCTCCCGAGAGGACGCATGGCTCGTTGACCTCCAGGACCTTCCTCCAGCTGCTCCTCCCCTCCAGCAGGTCATCCCTCCGCTTGAATATTCTGGTTATGACGTACCTAGTCCCCACTCTCTCGGCTAGGCCGTTATCCGTCAGCTTGAACTTGGGATCCCCCTCACCAGCGGCCCCCACGAAATCCCCCCTCCTCCCCTCGACCCTCAGGACCTCCATCCTGTGGCCCAGCCTGTAGATGGACTGCTCCAACGGCTTGAAGTACCACCTCATCTCGTAGAGGTCGAAGAAGAGGTGCCCCAGGATTCCCCCGTCCGATATGACCTCGTAGGCCGTGTCCATGTATGGAGCTCTGCCCAGCAGGACCACTTCGCTCCTCACGAGCTCGTTGTACGCGCCGTAGCCGAACTGCCCATCCACAACCCTCCTGAGCAGCTCCAGATCGGATGGGGTGGCCGGCCTTGGATCGCTGGTCCTCGAGGTGGGGACTACTCTGAGCTCCCCATCAGCGCATCTCCTCGAGATCAGCGGTATATTATCCTGAACGCTCCAGTAAAGCCTCATTTTAGCTCAACTTTTTATTAGATCTCCTCTCGCACATAGGATGCATCTCAAGGAGCTCAGCGTGAACGTCCCTTATATAATTCGCGTTGGTAGGGGTGCGCTATCCGAGGCGCCCTCCCTCATAGCGGAGGCCTCGGGTAGCGATGCTAGGGTCCTCATCCTGGGAAGCGGGAGCGTCTGGTCGGAGGTGGAGTGGCTCTCTGACAGGCTGAGGGAAGGGGGAATGGAAGTCAGGTCGGAGAGGGTGGGCTCAGCCTCTCCCCGGGAGGTCTCGAGACTCGTCCGGATCGGCGAGGGCTCCTCACTGGTAATCGGAGTGGGAGGGGGGAGGAACATAGACGTGGCCAAGGCCGTGGCCCACGGCCTTGGGGCCAGGCTGGTTTCCATACCCACCACCACATCCACCGATGCCATGGCCACCCCTTTCGCCATCCTGTGGGAAGGAGGGAGGTCTAGGGCCGTCAAGGGGGTCACCCCCCTGATCCTCCTGGCCGACCTGGACCTGATATGGAGGGCCCCTGAGAAACTCCAGTACGCAGGGTTCGGCGATTACATAGCCAAGATCACCGCCCTCCCGGACTTGGAACTTGCCTACATGCTCGGAAAGGAGGAGAACTATAGCCCCATAGCCGTGTCCATGGCCTACCAGTTCACGGGCATGCTGGCGGAGTCGGCCGACGGCATACCGGAGAGGGACGAGGAGGTCTGGAAGCTCTACGTCCTCCTCCTCGCCCTGGACGGCATGCTCATGAGCATGTGCGGCACAACTAGGATCGCCGCCGGCAGCGAGCACCTCTTCGCCTACGCCCTCGAGGAGGTATCGGGCAAGAAGCTTCTCCACGGTGAGTCCGTGGGGCTGGGAGCTGCCCTGCTTGCTCCCCTGCACGGTATTGACAGAGATTATGTGCTGGACGCCCTTGAGAGAGCCTCTCTGCCCACAAGCTTCCCAGAGATGGGCGTGACGCGTGAGGAAGTGGTGGAGGCGCTCGTCAGGGCCCCGAAGATGAGGGACTGGTACACGATCCTAGGCGATGGGATCAGCAGGGAGGCAGCCGAGAGGCTGGCCGAGGGCTTGGTCTGACCACAAGGGGGGTCAGACCAACTCGTTCAATTTCTTCGCTATCTCCTTCGCCCTTTTGGTGGCTGCCTCCACAGCCTTCATGATCGCCGTCCTTATGCCGCTCTCCTCTAGGTAGAATATGCCCTCGATGGTCGTGCCCGCCGGTGTGAGCACCATCTCCTTGATCTCAGCTGGATGCCTCCCCGACTCCAGGTAGAGCTTGGCGGTCCCGAACACCGTGTAGGCGGAGCTGAGGTAGGCGAAGTCCCTCGGGAGCCCCACCTTCAGTCCGGCATACGCCATAGCCTCGATGAGGGTCGCTATGTAGGCTGGCCCGCTCCCGCTGAGGGCCGTGACCGCGTCCATGAGTTCCTCATCCACCTCGTGTGCCTCCCCCATCTCCCCCAACAGCTGTACGACCACGGCCTCGTCCTTGGTATCCAGATCGGGCTCCTTCGAGTACGCCGTGAATGAGGCCTTGACCATCACCGCTATGTTGGGCATGGCCCTCACAATCTTGGCCTTAGGAGCCGCGGCCTTCAGCTTCTTGATCGGCACTGCCGCCGCCACCGATATGACTATCTTCCCCTCGACCAGATCCGATATCTCCCTGAGGACCTCAACGGCCTTGTAGGGCTTGACCGCCAGTATCACTATGTCGGACCTGGCGGCCACCTTCCTGTTGTCGCTCGTCACCTCCACCCCCAGTTTCCTCAGCTCCTCTAGCTCGTGTACCTTCCTTCTAGAGGCCATGACCGACCATCGACCACTCTCGGCCAGGACCCTGGCGATCGCAGATCCTATCTGACCCGCCCCTATCACGCCGATGTTCCTCATATTCGCCAACCGCCATCCAATCCCTTAAAAATTGGATGTGGGACGGGGACCGAGTCCCTCACAGCTTGAGGGAGTAAAGACCATCCTCAGATCTCTCCACTATGCCCTTCCTGGCCAGGGACCTCATCTTCGCGGCCACCTTCTGCGGGCTGAAGCCGGCCACCTTCGCTATCTCCCCGCACTTGGCGGGCTTACCTATCTTCTCCAAGGCGGAGAGTATCTTCTTGGCATCCTCATCCACGTCCAGAGTTTCTATCTTGCTCTTCTCACTTTTCTTGGTCCTTGTCTTCTTTGAAGTGGTCTTCTTGGAGCTCTTGGATTTGCTACTCCTCTTCTTACAGGGCATTGTACCACCTTTCGCTGGGATCCACATGCAAAATTAATACTTTACTCTTGAGATTGCCAGTTGAGGCAAGGGAATCTACAAGGAGTCCCGAAACCCAGTTTATTAAGATCTTTAACGAGTGAGATGAGACGCCTTCCTTGCCAATCTTCGTCTATCGTTGAATCACATCTATTAAATATTGCGTGCATGTAACTTCGGTGGCCCATCATGAGGGTAATCGATTGGATCAATTTCCCCGATGTCCCCGAGGGCTTCTCCAATCTTGATCTGGCCGAGGTAAGGAGGATATATGATTTCGAGCTCCCTCCTCTCGTTGTTTACGCGGGAGTTGCGGAGGACCTCAAGGGGCGTGTTATTCCAGTGGTGGCCGTGGTGGAGGAGGGAGCCGGACTGGCCAAGCTCTACATCCTCGAGAAGGGTGACGAGAGCAGGGAGAGGGAGCTCATAGCCTCTCTCGCCTGAGGAACCTTTTTTCCTTTTCCTCACCCCCACTCAGGGGTGATCCCGCTGATAAGGAGGATAGCTGTTCTGGGAGCTGGCACCATGGGACATGGGATCGCCCAAGTGGCGGCCATGTCCGGATACGAGGTGGTGATGAGGGACATAAAGGAGGAGTTCCTTCAGAACGGGCTCGACAGGATAAGGGCGAGCCTCGAGAAGTTCGTCAAGAAGGGCAGGATGACTGAGGAGGAAATGGGCAGAATTCTCTCCCGGATCAGAACCACCCTGAGCCTAGAGGAGGCAGTCAGAGAGGCCGACTTCGTCATAGAGGCCATACCGGAGGTATTCGACCTGAAGGCGGAGACCTTCAGGACTGTTGACGCCGCTGCACCCGACCACACGATCCTGGCCACCAACACAAGCAGCCTCCCCATAACGGAGCTGGCATCGGTGACCTCCAGGCCCGACAGGTTCGTGGGGATGCACTTCTTCAATCCCCCCCAGATAATGAAGCTGGTCGAGGTGGTAAGGGGGGACGGGACCTCGGATGAGACGGTCAAAATAACTGTGGACCTAGCTAGATCCATGGGGAAGGAACCGGTGGTGGTGGCCAAGGATGTGCCGGGCTTCATAGTCAACAGGGTCCTCGTGAGATGGCTCAACGAGGCTTGCCTCATAATGGAGAGGGAGGGCGTCGACAAGCTGCTCATAGATGCCGCCCTCAAGGGGAGGGCCGGCCTTCCGATGGGAGCCTTCGAGCTTTCCGATTTCATAGGGCTGGACGTGATGAGGGACATAATCGAGGCGATGGTCCAGAGGGGATTCGTCCTGACACCATGCAAGAGCTGGAGCCAGCTTCCCTCAGAGGGCAAGCTGGGGAGGAAGAGCGGGCAGGGATTCTACGACTGGTCGTCCGGCAGACCGAACATACCAGCTGATCCCGACGCCCCGTTCGATCCCTTGGAGGTCCTCAGCATGGCCATCAACGAGGCAGCCTGGCTAGTGAGAAATGGAGTTGCCCCGGCCGGCGATGTGGACAAGGCCGTGGTGCTGGGACTGAACTTCCCGAGGGGACCGTTGAGGATGGCTGACGAGGTCGGGCTCGACAGGGTCAGCCAGGTCATAAGGGAGAAAGCCGAAAGGTACGGACTGCCCGAGTATCGGGTCGATCCCCTCATAGAGGAGAAGCTGAGGAGGGGAGAGCTGGGAATCAAGGCCGGCAGGGGGTTCTTCGACTACGGACTGAAGGAGAGGGAGTTCGGACCGGTCAGGTACAGGGAGATACCCCCGCTGGCCTGGATCATAGTGAACAGGCCCGAGAAGCTCAATGCCATAAACATGGAGGTGGTGGAGGGGATCATGTCGGCGCTGGACGAAGCCAAGGGCGACGGCGTCAGGGTGGTGGTGATCACGGGAGAGGGCAGGGCCTTCAGCGCGGGGGCCGATGTCACCATGTTCAAGGACCTCACTCCGGTTGAGGCCTTCGAGCTGTCAAAGAGGCTGAATGAAGCCCTGAGGAGAATAAGGGAGTTCAGAAAACCCACTATAGCCATGGTTAACGGGTTCGCTTTGGGGGGAGGGCTGGAGCTGGCCATGGCCTGCGATCTGAGGATCGCCAGTGACAGGGCCCAATTCGGACAGCCGGAGATAACCCTCGGGATAATCACGGGGGCGGGGGGATCCTACAGGCTGCCGGAGCTGGTGGGCGTGGCCAAGGCCAAGGAGCTCCTCTTCACGGGTGACCTGATAGGGGCGGAGGAGGCCCTGAGGATAGGGCTCGTGAACAGGGTGGTCTCGCACGAGAGGCTCGAGGAGGAGACCAGATCCCTGGCCATGAAGATAGCCGAGAGGCCACCAAAGGCGCTGGAGGTTTACAAGGCCCTGCTGAACGGAACCAAGCTAGACATGGAGGCCCTGGCCTTCGGGCTGGTGTTCGGAACCGAGGACTCCAAGGAGGGGATAAGCGCCTTCCTGGAGAAGAGGAAGCCTGAGTTCAGGGGGAGATGACATCTCTCCCTCTTACCTTTCCCTCCTCATACCTAATTTTTCCGCTCTTGAGTCATACCCGCGACAGGAAAAAGGAGGGAACGGTCCGTCTCAGATCAGACCTGCACTATGTATATATCCCTGCACGCCTTGACCGCGTCGTATGGAATGGTCCTGCGCTCGCCCCGCCTCCCGGTGGAGACAACCAGGGCCGCTAGCCTCCCCTCAACGTCATCAAAGACGAAGTCCTCGGTTATACCGAGATACTGCCCATCACTGGTGTAAACCTGCATCTCGTACAGCTCGGAAATCTTCCTGGCCATGAGATCACCTCAGGATAACCCTGGCGTCGACGACCTTGATCCCCTTGGGATAGGCTATCACCGGATTTAAATCCATCTCGGCTATCTCCTCATTGTCTAGACCTATCTGTCCCACCTTGATCAGCGCATCCTTCAGGGCCTCCAAGTCCACGGGTTCCATACCCCTGAATCCGGTGAGGAGCTTGTAGGCCTTGATTTCCCTCATCATGGACTCGGCATCGTGCTCGGTCAGGGGGGCCACCCTGAACGACACGTCTCTGTACACCTCCACGAATATTCCGCCGAGTCCGAACATGACGGTGGGGCCGAATTGCGGATCCCTTATGAGCCCTATTATGAGCTCCAGTCCCTCGGGCGCGAACTCCTGCACGAGCACCCCCACTATCCGGGCATTGGGTACTCTGGACTTCACTCCCTCTATTATGCTCCTGTAGGCCTCTCTGACCTCCTCCTCGGTCTTCAGGTTTACCTTGACTCCCCCGACGTCGCTCTTGTGTATCACATCTGGCGAGACGATCTTCAGGACGACGGGGAATCCTATCTCCCTGGCCGCCTCCACCGCCTCCTCCTCGCTCTTGGCTAGACGGACCCTCGTCACGGGTATGCCGTAGCTGGCTATCAGTTCCTTGGCCTCGTGCTCTAAGAGGGCCTTTCTACCTTCCTCCCTAGCCTTGGCTATGATGGCCCGCGGCTCCAACGAGATCACCGTTAGATCCCGCGGGTATAGTAAATAAAGTTGTCACGTATGGGAGCCGGGAATCGGGAAGTTATGGCCACCAGAGGCCCTTCTTCAATCTCTTGAGTTTCAATATGCTCCTAGTCACCCTCTTGGTTGACCTCTCCTTCCTTACCTTCTTGACCCTCTCTGGCTTCTCCTCCCCTTCCTTCTCCTTCTCCTCCCTATTCCTGAGGGCCTCCATCGGGACGTAGTACCTACCCGCCCTGTCCTTCTCGAGAAGTCCTGTGACCACTAGGGCCTCGAGCCTCGAGTAAGCCAGGGAGATCGGGACCTCCGCCTCTATGGCCACCTTCTCCAGGCCCACTGGTCCTCCCTTGAAGTTCCTGAGTATTATGTCCAGCTCCCTCCTCATCTTGGGTGGCGCCTTCTTCACATAGTCAAGGATCTCCCGCTCCGCGTCTATCACCTTGTCGAAGACGTACATGTCCACCCTGCTCCTACCCAGTATAACGGCCACGTCCAGGCTCTTGGAGAGCAGCTCTAGCAGCCTGGCAGGATTGCCCTCGGCTATCCTGTTGGCTGCCACGACGACGTCGTCAGTGAGGGGATCCAAGGGAGACTCCGGCTCCCTGGCCCTGAACTTGCTGAGCCTCTTGGATACGAGGCTTATGGCCTCCTCATCCGTCAGGGGCGGTAGCGCTATCCTCTCGTGAACCCTGGATGTGAGGGCCGGGAACCTCTTATCGAGCTCCTCGTAGGACTCGTCGCTCATGGCCATTACCACGAGGATGCCCTCTGGCATGACCGACACTATCTCCCTGATCATCTCGAAGAAGAAGAAGGACCACCTCTCATCGGTGTACATCATGTTATGGACGTCGTCCAGTAGCAGGGCCGAGGGAGCTATCGAATCGAGGGCCCTGACGATCATCCTCCCGGCCTCGGCCGGAGAGGCCTTGAGCTGATCCAGCTCCTCGTCTGTTAGGCTCTCGGGCATCCCGAGGAGCACCTTCTTGAGGGCCTTGGTGATGCTCCTGGATAGCTCGTAGGACGTTATCAGGAGATCGTCTATCACGTCCGGCCCCTCCACCACCGATATCTCCTGGTATATGGAGTCCAGATCCGCGTTTGTGTAGGAGAACTTGAGCAGATGGAGTCTAAGGCTTCTACCAGATCCGGGAGGGCCTGTGAGGGCCACGAATGCCGAGGCGACCCCGGACATGGCCTCGGCTGCCAGGGAGTCGAGGATGTCATCCACCCACTGCTTGCTGAATATGGAGCTCGGATCCTCGAGCTCTATTATGGATGAGCGCAGGAAGGGGTTTCTGTACAGCCCCAGGAGCTGGTGATAGTGGCTCGGGCTGGCGGACAACTTTTACCATCTCCCAGCCTCGTGGCAGTGCCTCCCTTAAAAAAGCTCGGGAGATCGGTGGAATTCAGACTAGCGTCGCAGATCATTAACCCAGGAATCGATCGGACATCAGGTGGATCCCGATTCCAGCCAGGAAATTAGCGCCCGGATATCCTCCTCCCTAGGCCTGCCCCTCAACTTGGGGAACATGAACAGGTACCTGCCCCCTTCTGCCGTGATCTCGACGGCCTCCATCTTCCTCCCGAGGGACGAGGACCTCATCCTCCTCCATCCCCTTATCTCATCCCTCCTGAGACTGAATCCCCTCCTGAGGAGGATGCGGTCCAGGGCGTCCAGCTTGAATATGAGGGCATCGCCCTCCACGTAAAGGGTGCCGCCGCTGTCAACCCTCCAACCCGGCGCCTTGGCGAGGACGCGGCCCAGTCTCCTACCCATTCCCGGCACCTCCTGAGAATTATCTAACCTTTAACTGCCATATACTTTAAATCTCGGCGTCAAACAGGTGAGTACACAAAAATAAAATCATGTTCCTGCGGCGGATCATCCCGAGCCGAGGCGGGCCGATTGGCCAATCTTTGGTCTGAGCCCCGGGTGGTGACAGGAGGCATCTGGTGGATCTACAGATCGAGCCAATCCTTCCACGGACCCGAGCACGCTAACAGGGATGCTGTGGCCGGGGAGCGTTCAGATCTCAGCCTCGGCCATTAGGAGGTGGATGGGCCGTTCCCGACCCAAGGGCGACCGACCCTTCGACGGGCATCAGGGCCTCCCATCGGGCCCCTAATCCTCAACCTTTTTAACTCCGGTGGTGAGGGACCCATGACGGTAGGTGATGGGATTTGCAGAAGTACAAGAAGGTTATAGAGCACCTACAGGGCCTGATGAAGGACCCCCGGAACATAAAGAACATCGGCATAATCGCTCACGTCGATCACGGCAAGACGACGCTCTCTGACAACCTGCTCTCTGCCGCTGGCATGATAAGCGACAAGATGGCCGGTGAGATGCGAGCGCTGGACTATCACGAGATAGAGCAGGCCAGAGGAATAACGATAAAGGCGGCCAACATCTCCCTCTACTATCAGAAGGATGGGAGGGAGTATGCAATCAACCTAGTCGACACCCCGGGCCACATAGACTTCACGGGACACGTCACCCGCTCGCTCAGGGTCATCGACGGGGCCATAGTGGTGGTAGACGCGGTTGAGGAGGTCATGGTCCAGACGGAGACCGTCACGAGGCAGGCATTGGAGGAGAGGGTGAGGCCCCTTCTCTTCATAAACAAGGTGGACAGGCTCATAAAGGAGCTGAAGCTGACCCCTCAGGAGGTTCAGCAGAAGATCCTGAGGATAATAAGGGAGTTCAACAACCTGATAGACGCTTACGCCGAGCCCGAGTTCAAGGACAAGTGGAAGGTCAGGTGGGACAACGACAGCGTGGCCTTCGGGTCCGCCCTCCATGGCTGGGGCCTCACCAACTCGATAGCCGCCAAGAAGGGGATCAAGTTCTCAGACATAATAGACTCATACGCCGAGGATCCCGACGGGGTGATCCTGAAGAAGGAGCTACCCGTCCACGAGGCCCTCCTCGACATGGTGACCCTCCACGTTCCCAGCCCCGTGGAGGCCCAGCCCTACAGGATAGACAGGCTCTGGAAGGATCAGCATGACGAGGAGATAGTGAGGGCGCTGAAGTCCTGCGACCCCAACGGCCCCCTGATAGTGGGGGTCAACGCCGTCAGGGTGGACCCCCACGCCGGCGTGGTCGTCACCGGCAGGGTGTTCAGCGGCACGCTCAGGGAGGGCGAGGAGGTCTACCTCCTCAACGCGAAGAAGAAGCAGAAGATCCAACAGACCAGCATCTACATGGGTCCGTATAGGCTGAGAATGGAGGAGATACCCGCAGGTAACATAGCCGCGGTCCTCGGCCTCACGTCCGCCAGCTCTGGCGAGACCGTCATATCTCCAGACATAAAGGACAGGGTCCAGCAGGGATTCGAGGCGATAAGGTACGTCACCGAGCCCGTGGTAACGGTGGCGGTGGAGGCCAAGAACCCGCAGGACCTGCCCAAGCTGATCGACACCCTCAGGAAACTGACACTCCAGGATCCGAACCTGGTGATGATTCACAACCAGGAGACCGGCGAGATCCTGCTGAAGGGTACTGGCGAGCTCCACCTGGAGATATCCCTCTACGAGGTGAAGAAGGCCGGCCTGGAGTTCGAGGTTAGCGAGCCTACCGTGGTCTACAGGGAGAGCGTTAAGGGGCAGAGCGACGTGGTCCTGGCGAAGTCCCCCAACAAGCTGAACAGGCTGTGGGTAACCGCCTCTCCCCTAGGTGAGAAGGTGATCAACCTGATCAAGGAGCGCAAGGTCAACGAGAGGATGGACAGCAGGAGCATCGCCAGAATTCTCAGGGAGGAGGGAGGAATGGAGACCGACGATGCCAAGAACGTGTGGAAGATAGACGAGGAGAACTACAATCTGTTCATAAACAGGACCGTGGGGGTGCAGAGGCTGGATGAGGTAAGGGAGATACTTAAGCAGGGCTTCATGTGGGTCATGAGGGAAGGGCCCCTAGCTGGGGAGCCTGTCATGGGGGTGGCTATAAGGCTGGTCAACGCCATGATACACGAGGATCCCGCCCATAGGGGTCCAGCGCAGCTGACCCCCGCCATAAGGAGGGCCATATTCGGGGCCATGCTCAGCGCCGATCCTGTGCTGCTGGAGCCCATCTACGAGATACAGGTCTCCACCCCACCCGAGCTGATAGGAGCGGTCATATCACTCATATCACAGAAGAGGGGCAAGGTGATAGGTGTCGAGGAGAGGGGAAGGGTCAGTGTGGTCAAGGGATACATACCTGTCAGGGAGACGCTGGGAGGGTTCAGCAACGAGATGAGGAGCGTCACCAGCGGCAGGGCCTTCTGGCAGACCAAGTTCTCCCACTGGGAGCCGCTGCCCAAGAGCCTGATGGAGCAGGTCATACTGGAGATAAGGAGAAGAAAGGGCATGAAGGAGGAGATTCCCAAGGCGGAGGAGTACATGGATACCCTCTGAACCTTCTCACCTCCTCTTCCCCACTCTCCCATATTTCACTCCACCTTCAATTTCCCTATCCTCCGCAGAAAGATGAACGCCCTCTCCAAGGCGGTCAGGTAATTCAGGGCAGCTATGGCGAGCAGGCCGACCCTGACCATGTCGATGGCGCAGAAGAGTGCCGCCAGGATGACCCTCTCGGCCCTTCCGGTCAGGCTGTACTGGGTCCCGGTCACCCTCAGGGACTCGGCCTTGGCCCTGATGTAGCTGACCAGCATGGCCGAGTGGATGGCCAGGGCTGCCAGGAGGAGGTCCTTAGAGTATATCCCCATCCCCAGCAGGAGTATGCCGTCCTCCACCCTGTCCACCACGGAGTCAAGGAAGGATCCCAGCACGCCTGCCTGCCCCATCCTCCTAGCCACGGCTCCATCGAGGGCATCCGAGAACCCCGCCAGGATGATGAGGACCGCGGCACCCAAGTAGTTTCCCAAGTAGAGGTAGAAGAAGGAGGCTATGGTCAGGAACAGGCCGAAGAAGGTGACCGCGTTGGCCGTGAACCCAAGGGAGACGAGCCAGCCAGCGATCCTGTCCATGAACCCGGAGACGCGATCTCTAAGCATCTCTAGCATGTTGCCGCACCTTTTTTCCCTCATCGGATCATCGATCTTTTTTATCTTTATCTGAGGGGAAGAGGGATGCCCGATCTCGTGGTTATCCTCGTGGAGCCTGAGAAGGCGGACAACGTCGGGATGATAGCCAGGGCCATGAAGAACTTCGGATTCAGGAGGCTGAGGATAGTCAGACCGATGTTCGAGTCATTCGACAGGGCCCTGGCCGCCGCCATGCACGCTAGGGACGTTATCAGGGACGCCGAGATTGTCACGACGCTTGAGGAGGCCAGGGAGGGAGTGGACCTGCTCATAGGGACAACAGCTAGGGTGAGCAGGTACTCGGTGGACAGGAGGGCCATACCCATCAGGGAGCTGCTGAGCAACCTGGGATGGGACGCGACCTACGGCTTGGTGATGGGGAGGGAGTCCATAGGCCTGACAACCGAGGAGCTCGCCTTCTGCGACGTGGTGACGACCATCCCGTCCAGTGGCGAATATCCCGCCCTGAACCTAGCCAACGCCACGGCCATAATACTCTACGAATTCTTCCTGTCCTTCAAGGACTCCGATCGCTTCAGGGAATCCCCCGTCCCTAGGGGTGTGAGGGAGCTCATGATCAAGTATATAAGGGACATAGTCGATGCCATCGAGCTGGCGGACCACAAGAGGGAGAGGGTCGTCCCCTTGGTGAGGAGGATAGTCGAGAGGACCTTCCCCTGTGGCCTGTCCGCCGGCGAGGCCAACTACCTCGTAGGGGTTATAAAGGCCGTTAGGGACAGGTTGGTGAAGGTGAGATAGTATGTCCCTCAGACCGGCGAGGAACTATAGGGCGCTGCAGAGGCCCTACACCCGAAAGGAGTACATAAAGAGCATACCCTACAGCAAGATCAACAAGTTCGACCACGGCAACGTCCACGGGGAGTTCGACTACGAGGTCAGACTGGTGGCGGATGCCAGCTTCCAGGTGAGGAGCAACGCGCTGGAGGCGGCTAGGATGACCATCCTGGCCCAGCTCAGGAAGAGGACCCCCTCAGAGGAGCACTACTTCTTCAAGGTGGTCCCCTATCCCCACCACATACTCAGGAAGCACGCCATGGCGGGGGTCCACAAGGCTGAGAGGCTTCAGAAGGGTATGAGGCTCGCCTTCGGCAAGCCAGACGGCAGAGCAGCCCAGATAAGGAAAGGAGAGACGATACTGTTCGTCAGAGTGAATGAGGAGCACCTGGACGTGGCCAAGTACTGCGTCAAGCTGGCGAAGCTCAAGATCCCCCACATGACGAGGGTGGAAGTGGTCAGGCTGAATGGAAAGGCCGAGGGATAAGAAGGAGCTGGAAATACTTCTGCAGGGCCTGAGGGGACTAGCCAATCCCAAACCCGGGCTGGAGCAGCACTCGACGCCTCCGGATCTGGCATCGAGCCTGATCCACCTGGCTCACCTGATGGGGGATCTCGAGGGATCGCTGATCGCCGATCTGGGGTGCGGCAATGGCGTGCTCGCCATAGGGTCGGTCCTTTACGGGGCCTCCAAGGCGGTCGGGGTGGACGTAGATCCCGAGGCGGTGATGGTGGCCGAGGAAAATGCCAAGATGGTGGGAGTGTCCGATAGGACCGAATTCGTCGTGATGGACGTGTCCGACTTCGAGACGCGCGTGGATCTGGTACTCCAGAATCCCCCGTTCGGGACCGTCAGGAGGCACGCGGACCTTAAGTTTTTGGATAAGGCACTTGAGATCTCCCGGGTGGTCTACTCCATACACATGGCCGGGAACGCCGGGTTCCTGGCCGACTTCGCCTCCAAAAGGGGAGCTAGACTGACCCACGTGGAGAGATGGCCCTTCCCCCTCAGGAGGGTATTCCACTACCACAGGAGGAAGGTAGTCAGCATACCTGTGGAGATCCTGAGGTTCGAGGTGGTAACATGAGGAGTGGAGACAGGGATAGAGATGGTGAGAGAGGAAGAGGGAGATGGAGAGGAAGGGTTGTGGTGCCCGGGGAAAAGCTCGGGGTAGTGGAGGAATTCATACCGGGTGACGGCGTCAGGGAGGAGGAGGGAAACCTCTACTCACTCTATCTCGGCTCCCTTCATGAGAGGGAGATCAATATCTCGGTCAGACCCTTCAGGAGGCCGGTCCTGCCTCTGAGGCCCGGGGAGATAGCGCTAGGAGAGATAAGGAGCGCCGACAGAAGCGTCTTCCACGTCTTTCTCACCGCCCTAGTGAAGCCCCGGAGGGCCCTCCTCTCACCTCCGGTGCAGGCCATAATGCCTAAGAAACCCCCGAATGTGGGAGCGAGGCCCAGCGATATAGTGCTGGTAAGGGTGAACTCTGTGGGGAACGGAACCGTCACCGTCACCATGGGAGGGCCCCCCGAGCTGGGGGTGGTGCTGAGCTTCTGCCCTGTGTGCGGTGCGCCCCTGAGGAAGGGCGTCGGTTACACCCTCGTGTGCGAGAGGTGCGGTAAGGTATATTTAGACAAGAAGATCAGTAGCAGGTACGGGTGGAACCCCTTCAAGGAAGGGCTGATAAGATATGTCAAGAGGTAGTTTGCTGGACAAGAGGAGCTTCGTCCTGTCGCTTTCCAACGACGAGCTGGAGGACTTCCTCGAGTACTTGGAGAGGAGGATGGAGGGCAGGGACTACTCCTACCGCTACGTGACCGGATCGGGCCTGAAGATAACCCTGTTCGGGACTAGGGAGGAGAACAAGGCCGCTGAGAGCGTTGCCAGGCGCTCCTACAGGAACTTCAAGATGGTGAGGAACCCGGTGGGTGGCCTGTACAGGTACCCCTCCGAGTGGCTCATGGAGCACGGCGGTGGAGTCTCCATGAGCCTCCTCACCCTCTCCCTCAGAGGAGCGGGACTCACCGTCACCTGGCGCAAGGACCTCCTCTACACCGAGCTGGAGCCGGAGGAGATGATCGATCTCATGTCCGAACTGAGATCTCTGGTCAACGAGATAAAATACGAGGTGAGGCAGAGGAAGGCCAGGGAGGTCGTCGTGGCTGCGGCCATAAACTCCGGAGCATCGCCAATGGAGGTGCTGGACCTGGCTGAGGAGGAGGGGCTCCTGGAGAGGGACGAGAGGGGAATGTGGTGGTTCAGGGCCGATCCCGAGCTGGTCATGGACACCCTGATAAGGAAGCTCTCCGCGATGGAGGTAGATGAGGATGGAGGTTGAGGTGAAGGAGGTCGGACCCAGCGAGATAAGGGTGGTCGTCAGGGGGGAGACCCACACCCTGCTGGCGCCCCTCATTGAGGAGCTGAACGCCCGCGACGACGTGGAGTTCGCGGGCTACGATGTCCCACACCCCCTGAAGGAAGAGGGCGTCATATACCTCAGGGTGAAGGACGGCTTGGATCCCAAGAAGGTGCTGAGGGAGGCAGCCATAAAGCTGGTGGAGGAGTACGAGGGGCTGGAGAGGAGCTTCAGGGAGGAGATGGAGAGGAGGGTGGCTACCGGGGAAACATGAGCCTCGGCACGTCCCAGTAAACCCTCACCACCTTTTTCAAGGGACCCAAGTCCAGGAACTCATCCTGAACGTGGGCCCTGGCCCCGGGCCCGATTATCACAGATGGTACGCCCGCGAAGGACCACAGTATCTCGGCATCAGTGTAACCCGTCCCGTAGGAGAGATCCACTCTCCCCTCCAGGCTCTCCACGGCCCTCTTTGCCGCGGCCAGCAGAATCTTAGCATCCTCCGTCTCCGGAAGCATGTAGGCCGGCCTGTTCATGCCGATCTCGTCCACCTCTACACCGATCCCCCTCTCCAGCTCCTCAAGTCTTGGCGCCAGCTCTTCCCTGAGGGCTCCAATCACGTGCTCCACAAGATCGGAGTACCTCCTCCTGAGCTCGTCTATGTCCTCCCCGTGTACAACCCTCCTGTCAACCAGCAGCTCGGCCTCGCTGGGTATCTGATTGATGGCCTCCCCCGCCCTGAACACGTTCACCGATAGAGGGGGCCTGATCTCACTGTCTAGGGTCACTCTGGGTATCCTGATCGGATTGGCGTAGTCGTAGCTCGCCTTGAGGGCCCTGACAATATCCATGGCCAGGTAGATGGCGTTCACCGCGTAGTCGGGCCTGGACCCGTGACCAGCCACCCCCCTCACCCTTATCCTGAGCCTGAGCTTGCCGTTGTGGCCGATCCTTATTACCAGCCTGCCGTCCCTGTCCACAGATCCCTCACCGACGATTCCTACCGCCCTCTTGCCCCTGAGGAAGGTCCTGGCCAGGTGAAGGGCGCCCCTCATATTCTCCGGCGTGTCATCCCCGCCCTCCTCCCTCACCACGGCGGTGTAAATGAGGGGAAAGTCCGTGCATTTCGCCAGCTCCGAGTAGACGACGGCCATGGCTGCCAGCCCACCCTTCATGTCCGAGCTGCCGAGGCCGTAGAGCCTATCTCCCTCAACGGCGGGCTCGAAGGGATCCCTAGTCCATCCCGGCTGGGGCGGCACCGTGTCCATGTGACCGTTGTATAGAAGGTGGAGCGGTCCGTCACCGCTGACCGATATGACGTTCCCCACTTCATCTCTGAGAGCCTCCACTCCCCTCTCCTCCAGCCAGTCGGCGAGGAACCTTGATATCTCATCCTCGCTGCCTGTCACGCTGGGAATTCTCACCAGATCTTGGGTCAGGGATACCGCCTCTCTATAGAGCTCGTCAACGCTCCTGCACATTCACGGCACCTCGTGCAGGGAATAGCGTTACTTAATTAAGCTGGAGGATTAATGGCCCGCGCTTACCTACCTGGCCCGGCCTCAAGCACACCCCTGTAGAGGTGACACGCCACGAACCTCCCCTTCTCGACCTCAACAAGCTCGGGTTCCTCCTTGTCGCAGGGCTCGAAGGCCTCAACGCACCTGGGATGGAATATGCACCCGCTTGGGAGGTCTATCGGCGAGGGGACCTCACCCCTTATGGGGACCTCCTTCAGCCTCCTCCTGTATTCAACCTCACCCTTGGGAACGGCCTCCACCAGAGCCCTAGTGTAGGGATGTCTTGGATCTAGTATCACGCTGTCCGCCGGGCCCATCTCCACTATCTTCCCCAGATACATCACCGCCAGCCTGTCGCACATGTGGTAGGCCACCGACAGGTCGTGAGTTATGAACAGGTAGGTGAGCCCGTACTTCTCCTTGAGATCCAGCATAAGCTTGAGTATTCCAGCCCTTATGGAGACGTCAAGCATGCTCACCGGCTCGTCCGCCACCACGAACTTGGGATTCAGTATTAGGGCCCTGGCTATGGCCACCCTCTGCCTCTGACCCCCCGAGAGCTGATGCGGGTACCTTATCATGAAGTCCTCCGGCGGCTCGAGTCCCACGTCCCTCAGGGCCTGGTATACCATGTCGAACCTCTCCTCCTCGCTCCCCACCCCGTGTATACGGAGGGGCTCCTCCACCAAGTCGTATATGGTCATCCTAGGATTTAGAGACTCGTAGGGATCTTGGAAGATGATCTGCATCTTCTTCCTGTACTCCTTGAACTCCTTCTTGGGTATGTCGTAGATGTTCCTCCCCTCGAAGAGGACCTGACCCTCAGTCGGCTCCAAGAGCCTGACCAGGAGGCGGCCGGTGGTGCTCTTTCCGCACCCTGACTCACCGGCCAGGCAGAATACCTCGTTTTCCTCTATCGTGAAGTTGAGATCATTCACTGCCTTGAGGAACTTCTGCTTCCTCCCTCTAATCACATCTGACCATCCCCTCCTGACAGGGAAGTACTTCTTCAGGCCCCTTACCTCTATCAGCATGCTCCCACCTCTATGAGGTCCTTCCCCTGTAGAGGTGACACGCCACGAACCTCCCCTTCTCGACCTCAACAAGCTGGGGTTCCTCCTTGTCGCAGGGCTCGAACCTCTTGGGGCACCTAGGATGGAACCTGCACCCGGGCGGAGGTTCCAGCAGGTTGGGCGGTGAACCGGGTATGTACTCGAACCTCCCCTTCTCCCCCACCCCTATGCGTGGAACTGCCCTGACCAGCAGCTCGGTGTAGGGGTGAAGGGGGTCCTCCACTATCTCGTCGGTGGGTCCTATCTCAACTATCCTGCCCGCGTACATCACGGCTATTCTGTCCACCAGCTCGAACATGGTGGTGAGGTCGTGGGTTATGAACACGAGGGACATGTTGAACTTGCTCCTCAGCTCCTTGAACAGGTTGAGGATCTGGGCCTGCACCACCACATCCAGGGCAGTTGTCGGCTCGTCCGCGATCACGAGCGGCGGGTTGAGGGCCAGGGCCATGGCTATCATCACCCTCTGCCTCTGGCCCCCTGACAGCTCGTGGGGGTAGCTCTTGACCCTATGCCTGCCGACCCCCACTAGGTCAAGCAGTTCCTCCGCCCTAGCTAGGGCGTCGTCCTTGCTGACATCCTCGTGGGCGAGTATGGCCTCAGCTATCTGATCGCCGATCGAGTACACCGGGTTCAAGGCATTCATCGCGGCTTGGGGAATGACGCTAATCTCTTTCCACCTTATCCTCCTCATCTCCTCATCAGGGAGGGGTACGACGTCCCTCCCGTTTATGTAGATCCTCCCTCCGACTATTCTCCCCGGAGGTGGGACCTCCTTGACCAGGGAGTAAGCCACGGTGCTCTTTCCGCACCCTGACTCACCGGCCAGGCCGAAGAACTCGCCCCTGCCCACCCGGAAGCTCACATCAGAGGCAGCATCGACGACGCCGAAGCTGGTTTCATACACAACTTTTAACCCTTCTACGACCAGCACGTGCTCGGAGGAGCCGCTTGACAGTGACATTTAAAGGCATTCACCTCGAGCATCAGCTAGGGCCTTCTAAAAAACCCTTATGGCCCCCTAAGGTGTTATAGGGTGAAAGTTATGAGGAGAAGTTACAGGCTGGAGAGCATCCTCCTTACCCTGCTACTAACAGTCGTGATAGCCCTACCGAGCGTCCCCGTCAGTGTGGCTGAGGCGCCCCCCCTCAGCATAGCCCCCCCACGT
>JALWYH010000051.1 GCA_027078475.1 Thermoproteota archaeon | reverse complement strand
ACCTTTATGCTAGACTACGAGTTTAGACTTGATGAGAGTTGTCCGCGTCTACAAGAAAGGTATAATCGCCCTTCCAAAAGAGGTGCGCGTAAAGGCGAACGTCAAGGAAGGCATGCTCCTGCTCGTAGAGGTGGAGAAGGGCAAGATAGTCCTGAAGCCCCTCGACCTCTGGGAGAAGGTGTGGGGCAGCGGCAAGGGCTTGGGGAGCGCGGAGGAGGCTGAAAGAGAACTCGACGCGGAGGAGGCTGTATGGGAGAAAAGACTGGAAAAGTTGTCGTAGACACGTACGCCCTCCTAGCGATGGTCTTCGACGAATTAACGGAAGCCGCGAAGGAGGCGATGCAGGGCATTTACACGGGGAGGACGCGTGGACTCCTCCCCTCAACGGTCGGCTACGAGTTCACGCTTCACTGGCTAAGGGGCAGGGTGCCCGGCCTGAAAAGTAGGGAAGAAGTCCTCCTGTTCCTAAAAGCCTACTTCGAAATAGTTGAACTAGACATAGAGGACTACGTCGACATCGCCGGCATCAAGGCTAGGGGTGACCGCCTTCTCTCCTCCTCCCGCGACCCAAGCATTTCCTCGAGGAGGCTAAGCCTCGTCGACTCCTCCGTGATACACGTCGCACTTAGACGCGCGGCACCCATCGTTACCGGGGACAAGGACCTCCGATACGTGGCGGAAAAACTCGGCGTCCAAGTAATATGGTGAAAAGCCTCCGCTAAAGATGTGCGCGGCCTTTCCAGCTATTCCCCTGTCACCCCTATCTTTAACCCGTATTTCTCGGAGAGCTCCCTCACCTTCCTGTAGAAGAGGCCGGTATACTGCCTGAGAGGAAAACTCCTCCTCGCATACATGCCGACATAGCTGGCGTAAGCCTCGCCAAACCTCTTCTTGACGAGGTAGAGGAAGAGGTCCTTCCCTTCGCCGTAGAGGGTTAGTGGGGAGAAGAAGACGTACCTCGCGCCCACCCTTGAAGCCGTCCTAGCCATCTCTTCGAGCTCGCCATCAGTTATATGCGGCAATACGGGCATGAAAGCCATACCCACCATGAAGCCCTCGCGGAGAAGCTTCCCGGCGGCCTCAACCCTCCTCCCCGGCGGCGGGGCACCCGGCTCTAGAATCCTGGCGAGGCTGCTCCTCAGCGTGGAGAAGGAGAACGTTATGAGAACCCCTCGACCAGGGGTCTCCCTCAGATCGGGCGGCAGCCAGGCTTCCCCATCGATTCTCCGGAGAATATCGGCGTCCCTGAGAACTAGTGGCGACTTCGTGAGCACATGCACGGGCACCCTGTACTCCGAGAGGACCTCCAGCACCCTCCTGGTAACGCCGTAATGTTCCTCGTACATGTTCCAGGCCTCCGTAGACGTGCTGACTGCCACGTAGCCCCTAACTCCCTCCCCTATAATCTTTCTGAGCTCCCTCGAAAGCAGGGCTGGCGCGTTAACCTTTACGGCGAGCCCCTGCCTGCTGGAGTACCTGATGCCTCGGGTGTAGCAGTAGAGGCAGTTAAAGGGGCAGCCGTAATAGGGGTTTACGCTGTACCGATCCAGGAACCAGGGATCCCTCCTCCTATGCACGTTAAGTATCCTCTTCGCACGAGCCTCCCTCAACACCACACAATCCCATGTGTAAAACCACGGTATATGTCTAACCAAAAATTAACGAAAACGCGACACCCAGAAAACTCGAAAACCAAGCCCTAGAAGACGCTCTTGCCGCCTAAGTCTCCGAGGAGGGTCGATCTGCTCCACAAGATAGGAGCATATTGAGAAGAGAAAACTAAATCAAAG
>JALWYH010000050.1 GCA_027078475.1 Thermoproteota archaeon | reverse complement strand
GTGTATCTCGGCCCACATCTGGTGCCCTCCCACCCCCGTGACGGCTATAGTATCCCTGGGAACGGCCCTCCTGATGGTCTTCAGCACTCTCCAAGGGACGAGCCCCCTGAAGTCCTTCTCCCAGTTCTGGAGGGCCCTTTCGAACTCCTTCCTTATGTGCTGGAGCCAGGACAGGTATTCCCTCCTCTCCTCGGAATCGATCCGCTTGATGACCTGGAGTATCGCCCTGAGAACCGCCCTCGCATCTCCTCTTATGGCCACCTCGGTGGGGAGATTCTTGCCGAGCTCGCTGGCGTCGATGTCGACGTGGATCACTCTCTTCTCCCTCATCTCGTCGAACCTCCCGACCGTCCTGTCCGAGAACCTGGTCCCCACGGCCAGCACCACATCCGCATTTGCGAGAGCGGCGTCGGCCTCCGCCCTCCCGTGCATGCCGGCCGGGCCCATGACGAGCGGGTGATCGAAGGGGACCGAGTTCTTGCCTGGCAGCGTGGTGACGACCGGGGCGAGCATGTACTCGGCCAGCCTGAGGACCTCGTCCCAGGCCTTGGCCCAGTAGACCCCCCCTCCAACGAGTATGACAGGTCTCTCAGCCTTCTCCAGGAGGGCCGCGGCCCTCCTGATATCGTCCGTGCTGGGCTCCGGCGGCTGGAACTTGCTGAAGTCCACAGGCATGAGCTCCCCGTTCCACTCGGCCTTCTTGGCTACCTGGACGTCCCTCGGGAGGTCGACGAGGGTCGGACCGGGCCTGCCCAGACCGGCCACCTTGTAGGCAGTGGCGACGGCCGGCAGCGCCTCCTCAGGCCTCTTCACCTGATAGACGAACTTAGTTATGGGAGCCACCACGCCGAACATGTCCGTCTCCTGGAAGGCGTCCCTCCCGAACACCTCGGTGGCCACCTGACCGGTGAGAGCCATGACAGGGGAGGAGTCCATGTAGGCGTTGGCTATGCCCGTTACAAGGTTCGTGGCCCCGGGGCCGGACGTGGCCACCATCACCCCCGGCTTCCTGGCCACCCTACCGTAGGCATCGGCTGCATGAGCCGCTCCCTGCTCGTGTTTGAACATGACTACCTCTATCTCATCCCTGTACGGGTAGAGAGCGTCGTAGAGGGGCATTATGGAGCCGCCAATCACACCCATGAGGGTGCTCACACCTAATTCCAGTAAAAGAGACGCGATAGCGTCGACCACACGGTCGCTCACAGGAGACCTGGTAGTTGGATCAACAATCCCACCCTATAGAGGTTTGGGCTCCAAACCCCGCGTGAATATAAAGATTTCCCCCCTGGAAGGCGTTAGAGGGCCAACCGAATCGTCAGAACTTCTGATTTGAATTACCGGTTTCATGATCATTGGGATCACCTCCCTCAAGGGAAGGATCAATTTTGAATTCAATTACCGACCCCTTCTAAAAAATGAGGGAACTGGAGGATCCATCTAGGAGGGGTCAGTGCCGCCGATGACAAACACTGGCACTCCTAGCTGGATATCGGGTCACCAAGATGAAAAATAACCGCCTCACTTGGATCGATCGCTCATTTCGTTGGTTTCTCTGGGATATCGACCTGCCTTGGAGGGCACTCGCGAGCTCGATAACTGATCGATCGTAACCAAACCAGGCAAGACCCGGTCAGGGACCATGACCGGGCCACCTCCTTCACTCACCGGGTTTTTAGTCTGGACAGACCCTCGAGGCGCATGGACGTTCGAAGGAGCGGACTTTTGGTCCCGGGTCCCCTAGCCCTGATATTGGCCCTGGCCACGATAGCGATCTGCTGGTCTCTTAACCCGTGGTTCGACTTCTGGAGGGACGCTTTCAGCGATTTCGGGGTCGAAAAGGCGTGCTGCTCCTTGATATACAATCTGGGGCTGATAATCTCGGGAGCGATGATGCTACTCTACTCACTGGGGATCCTCAGGGCCTCGGCCACTAGGATTGAGTCCTTCTCCAGCGGGCTTCTCTTCACCGCCTCGATCTTCCTGATGCTCATAGGGGTCTTCCCCGGGGGAACGAGGCCTCATACCTTCGTTTCGACGTGGTTCTTCGTCCAGTCATTCATGGGATTCGCATCGCTGGGATGCGGGATCCTAGAGTCGGGAGACATGCTCTTGGGGCTCCTGACCTGCCTTCCCTCAGCCATCGCGATTCCAACGGCTCTCATCGTGGATTCGACTGTTGGCTGGCCGTCCGCTGCGGTGGCAGAGGCGGCGGGCATATCCGTCATAGCCGTCTCGCTGATCTCATCCACCCTCCACTACATTAATCGCGGTGCCGGGTTCCCGATCCGAGCCTCATTACGGTCTCCATGAGGCATGAGCCCCAGACCACATCCACTCCAGATTCCCTGCAGAGCCTTATGGCCTGCTCATCCTCCGATCCGGGCTGGAACCATATCTTCCTTATTCCCAGGGAGATGGCCTCCTCGACGACCCGCCTCGCCACCCGAGGCGGCACCACCAGGTCAACTATATCGGGCAGCTCGGGCAGGCTGCTCAGATTCGGGTATGCCCTGTCCCCGTCTATCTCACTGGCCCTCGGATTGACCGGGTAGACCCTCCTGTAGTACGACTTGAAGAACCTGTAGAGCCTGTATCCCCACTTGCTGGGATCGCGGGACGCCCCCACCACGGCGATGATCTGGTCCCTGTCGAGGAAGGTATCTAGGTCCATCTTTATCACCCATCCGGGCACCCCGCAGTTATATTCCTTCCCGGAGGCTCGACATCAGATGCCAGGTTAGGATCTGAACCCCTCGAGATCGATCGAGTAATGAGCGGACTGCGGAAACTCCGGGTGTTGCTTGGAGTTGAAAGCATATCGAGCCGGGTCTTGGGTCCCTGGGGTTTTCCCATAAACCTCTCGGTGTGAGCGATTCACTCCAGCTCCTCCATTATCTTCCTGAGTCTCTTCAATCTCCTCTCCAGGGAGGTCATCTCGCGCCTCAACTTCCTTATCCTCCATCCTAGGACGATCCTCTTAATGGGATTGACCTTCTTTGATGAGAGAGACTCTATCCTAACCCTTCTGTCCTCGATTGCCGCCTCCAGTACCAGGCTGGACTCTAGGGCCTCCCTCCTGTATGGCTCCAGGTCCCCCTCAAGGGCAGCCAGCTCCCTCTCATACTCCTCCCTCAGGAGCTGGTACACCGCCTCGCTCATCTCGTCTTTTCTCCTCTCCAAGGTAGACAGGAGATCCCTCATCTCATTCCTCCTCCTCACCAAGTCCCTGACCGCATCGGACGTCAGCCTGGCGGGTGGAAGCGACCATATCTCATCCGACCTGATGGAGATCCTCCTGACATCCTCCTTCCTCTCTCCTCTCCTCCTAGCTCCCCTGCTTCCGCCTCCTTTCTTGCCCACATCTGATTTCCCGTCATTACTGGATCTCCCCTTTGCCGGTTCCCTCCTCCTTTCCTCCGTCCTTTCCACCCCTCCTTCTTCCGGCTTCTCCGATACCTGGACTTGGACGTTGAGGAATCTCACCACCTCTTGGAGGCTGGGAGGTGGCCTGGGCTTGGGATTCGGAGTTGATCCTAGGTGGGCGCTCCTGACCTCGCCCACCCTGACGAACCCGGGCCTGAAGGCGAAGGGACCCTCCACGTAGGCGACTCCCCTCTCAAGGCCGCTTATCTTGGATGCTACCTCCCTGCTGAGCCCCAAGTACTGGACTATGGCGGAGAGGTCCCTACTGTACTCAACCCTCAGGATCACCTTGTTCTCCGCCTGGCTGAGAAGGGTCTTCGATACGAGCTGGGGTCTCTGGGTCGAGAACATGAGCCCGATCCCCTTCTTCCTTCCTCTAGTGGCTAGGGTGTTCAGCCAGGTCAGGGTCTCGGCGGCTCTCCTGCCCAAGGTACTGCCAGCCCCTCTCTCGGGTGCCAGCTCCTTGGCCTCATCCACGATCAGCAGGAAGCCTTCCGAGCTCCCTACCCTCATGAATCCCTCCATGAGCCTTGCCGCAACCTCGGCCGCCACTTCCGGCCTGTACTTGGACATGTCGAGTACGAAGCTCACCCCCCTGATCGCCACCTGGGCCAGCCTGGCCGGAGGGACCTTGGTCAGGTCCACGTCCCCCCTAGGGGATACTACGAGCATGTCGAACACGTCGGCCAGAGAGACGTGCTCCCCCTCCGGGTCTATGATGCCCACGGGATAGCCCCTCTCCATCAACTGCTCCACGATCCTCCTAATGGTCCACGACTTCCCGTAGCCCGTCTTGGCTATGACGGCCGTCCTCCCAGTAATGAGCTCGGCCGTCTTCAGCTTGAACTCCTCTCCCGTGTCCACATCCCGTCCAAGGACTATTGAGTCCATCCTCAATTCCCCTGCGCCCGGAAATTTAAGGGGGCGCGTCCCCCCTCCTCCCTCCAAGTTTAAAATATTAAAACATTATTAGGTAGATCTAAGTTAACTTCGTTAACCAGGAGATTCGCGTAACGATTTTAAGTTATACCATGCGTCAAAGCATCACAACTGGACGTCCCCCTAGGGGAGGCCTAGAAGAATGAGAAAGATGCCTTGGTTACCCATATTATCCATAGCCGCTCTGACCCTCGCGTTCGCTATTCTGCCCGCGCTGGCTAATCCGGAGGAGGTGGGCTTTGGCAATGCACAGGGGATAGAGGCATCGGCCCAACAGGTGCTGTCGAGGGTCAGCCCCGAGACCAAGGCGTGCCTCAACTGTCACGCAGATCCCAACACGGTGAAGATGCAGGTCCCCTACTACGACTGGTTGAGGAGCAAGCACGCCTGGCACATTCCAGGTGAGCTGAAATCGTACTATCAGAACATATTCGGAGAGGACGCCAGGCTCGCCAGCAAGTTCGAGAACTACCCGTACGTGGTCGGATGCTACGAGTGCCACGGCATGGTCGCGGATCCGGACAGGGCCGATGTGATAGAGCACAACGGCTACAAGATAGTGGTTGACGTGACCCCGAAGGACTGTCAGCAATGTCACTACAAGGAGACCAAGGAGCTCAGCTGGAGCAAGCACGCCTTCGCAGCCCTGAATGCCAACCTCAAACCCTGGTACACGCTGGTTATCCAGAAGACCTACGGGGACGCTGCCAAGGCCGAATACGATAAGCTGTTCAAGGACGTGGTCGAGTGGCCCTTCTACAAGAAGTATGCCAAGGACTTCTACAACGGGGATGCGAAGGCCATCAACGCCAGCAAGTACTACTTCTACGGCGATAAGTTCAAGTTCCTCTCGGGCCTCTATCCGTCGCACGGGATGCTGACCCACCAGGTGACCAACTTCACCGCCAGCTACATGGGCATAGACTATCACACCATAATGGAGCACCCCAAGTACAACAACTCCTACGTATACCTCGCCTGCATGGAGTGCCACGGATCAGCCGTGCTCCCCGCCAAGCCCAACGCCATAGTCGGCGTGGACGCGCCCTACGCCAAGGTCTACGGCAGCCCGGACATGGTCCTGCTGGGCTGGCCCAACGATGGAGTTGGCAGGATAAACCCGGACGGGAGCCTGGGAAGCTGCGCCTCCTGCCACTCCAGGCACACCTTCAGTATAGAGGAAGCCAGGAAGCCGCACACCTGCGGCCAGTGCCACCTGGGCTACGATCACCCGCAGAAGGAGATATATGAGGAGAGCAAGCACGGCAACATCTACGACTCGGAGGGTGAGTCCTGGAACTACAGCGACCTGCCTTGGGTGCCTGGAGTGGACTTCAGGGCCCCGACATGCGCCACTTGCCACATGAGCCACCTGGCCGACAAGAAAGGGAATATAATAGTCCAGGGAACCCACGACCTAGGTGCCAGGCTGGCCTGGGAGGCCCAGGCCAAGTGGAGCTTCGGCCAGACTTATTACCCGGACCCGCTCAACAACGGATTCGCCAAGAGGAGACCCGACTGGAAGAACCCGTTCGTCTACGGGAACGCTGCCCTGTCATCGAACGACAATCCCAGGGGCAGGATGATGTCCGTCTGCAAGGCCTGCCACGCCAGCGACTGGGTCTACTCCTACTTCACTTGGTACGACAGCGTGAACACCGATTACAACATAACGTGGAACTATGCCCTCTCACTACTCAAGAAGGCCTATAAGGAGGGAATAGCCAAGAATAGGGCAGGAGAGATAATAATGGGCAAGAAGGCCCTGCCGGGCGACACAGACGATTACATGGAGATAATGACCTACTATATATGGCACCACGACGGCAGGAGGTGGAGGATGGGCGCCGCCATGATGGGTCCCGACTACACCCACTGGCTCGGCATAGTCGACACGGTGATGGACAAGCTCGGAAGGATGAGCAATTACTATGACACGCAGCTCAAGATAAAACAGCTTGAGAGCAGGATGCAGAGGGCCTCGGGAGCCGGGCTGAGCGCTGGAATGAACATGTTCACATTCATCGCCACGGTACTTTCCCTTGTGGCCATAGTACTCGTCCTGATCGATATCCTCGTCAGGAGGAAATGAGCGGCTAAATCCACCGACCTCCTTCATCATATTTTTTTAATTCTTCAGATCCCAGTGACTCTCAAATGAGGAAGCTCGTAGCTGCCCTGGCCGCCCTGTCTATGGTCGATTCAGCCACCCTGTGGATATCCCAGACCGCGGGTCCCTTCCCGTCGGTCGTTCCGCTGGGGAATCCGACGGCCTACAGGAACCTCTACATTCACGTCCCCATCTCCGTGGCCACCTACCTCCTCTTCACCCTCGGCTTCGCCTTAGCGCTACTCTACCTGCTGAGGGGGAGGAGGTGGATGGATGGAGCCGCACACTCCTTCATAATCTCCGGACTGATCTTCGGATTCTCCACCTTGGTGACCGGCATGATATGGGCGTCCGAGTCATGGGGTTCCCCCTGGAACTGGGATCCCAGGGAGACAGGGGTTCTCTTCATGTTCCTCGCATTCCTCGTCTACCTAGCTGTGAGGTCCAGCATAAGGGATCCGGACGTCAGGCCGAGGGTCTCCATGGCCTTCGCCGTCGCTGCCTACGCCACCATACCCCTGAGCTTCCTAGTCCCCTACCTGATGCCCAGCCTGCACCCAACCCTGCCCGAGACCGGCATGTTCGTGAGAGGAGGGACTACCCCTCTTATATTCGGCGGCAGGGTGGCCCTCGTGTCGGCGGAGGGGGTGGTACTGGCCCTCCTGATGTGGAAGGGTGGAGCGGGGAGGAGGGCGTGGCTGGCCACCCTGCCGGTGCTGCTCGCGGGCCTGGTCATCGTTTCCCTTCAGATCCCTCCAAACATGGCTCGAGAGAGGCCCAGCGGCGACACGTTCAAGGTCAGGGTGATCTCTGGATCCCTGCTCAACGAGACCCTCGAGCTGCGGGTGAGGGGAGATTCGGGCACCTACATCCTACTCTACAGGGGCGATCCTCCCATAAAACCCCTCTTCGTTACGTTTGGCGGTCAGAAGAGGCTCACCTTGGAGAAGCACTGGCTCTTAGTCAGGGGGAGCGTTGAGGACGGGAGGATAGTGGCCAGCAGCCTTAGGCTGGTGCCGTACTGGGGGAATGCGGTCAACTCCCTCATATACGCGCTAACCCTTTTGGCCCTGGCCCTCGTGTCAGGGAGGGTGAACCAAGAGTCGAACCTAGGATTGATCCCGGGTGATGCCAAGTGAAGGGCCTGATACTGGCCGCGGCCGTCGCGCTGGTGATCCTCCTAGTGGGCTACATGGCGATAACCTCCAGCTCCTACGAGAGCGTGTCCCAGCTGGCCCGTTACAGCAGGCCCACTGTGGTGACCGTCAGGGCGAGGGTGGCTGACATAAAGACGCTGCCCGACAGGGACCTGATAGTCTTCGTCCTTGAGGATGACAACGGGAGCAGGGTGCTGGCCCTCTACAGGCTGACCAGGTTCATAAGCCAGTACGGGGCTCCTCCGTCTCACTCGACAGTCGAGCAGGAGGTGGTGATGAGGGGGGTCTTCTATCCATCGAGGTCGGGGAACGCGATCGGAAGACTCGAGATCAGGGAGATCCTGCAGGGATGTCACAGGGCCTATGAGGCCCCTCCTGCGACGGGTGGTTGAGTGCTGCTGGAGTTCAGGGATGTCTGGAAGAGTTTCGGCGGTGGCTACATCCTGAAGGGAGTCAACTTGGCCGTGGACAGGGGTGAGATGGCCGCCGTGGTGGGCTCCAACGGCTCGGGCAAGACAACCCTGCTTAGGCTCGCTTCAGGGCTCGTGGCCCCCTCCAGGGGGAGGGTGCTGATCGACGGAGTGGACGCGAGGACCACCGCAGCTAAGGCCCTGCTGGGCTACCTGCCCCACCACCCGCCCCTCTACGGGGATCTCACTGTCAGGGAGAATCTCCTCTACTACGCTGGCCTATACGGCCAGGTGGACTTGGATGGGGTGGCCCCCGTGGTGGAGGACCTCGGTCTCTCCCCCATGATGGATCGCAGGGTGGCGGAGCTGAGCTACGGGTGGAGGAAGAGGGTCGACCTGGTGAGGACCCTGATACATGATCCCCCTCTCCTGCTGCTGGACGAGCCCTTCTCGGGGCTGGATGATCGTGGGAGAGGCTGGCTGTCCGGGTTCCTGGCCCGGGAGGTCTCCTCGGGGAAGGCTGTCGTGATGACGTCCCCTAGGCGAGACCTTCCCCCGGACAGGGTATACGAGATAAGGGAGGGATCCCTGATTGTCGCTCCAAGTTAGGAGGATCATCTGGAAGGACATAAAGCTCGAGGTCAGGAACCTGCCGGAGATGGGGGGAGCCGTGATATTCGCTGTCGCTTCTTCGAGCCTGCTGGGCTTCTCCCTCAGCAGGCTGCCGGTGAGGGATCCCCTCCCCATGGCTGGCACCGGCCTCATGCTCATAGCCCTCTTCCTGTCGGTCTTCACCTCCGTGATGACCGTCGTGAGGGAGGAGGATCTGGGGACGCTCGACGGGGTTAGGATGTCCCCCGTGGATCCCGTGACCTTCTTCTCGGCCAAGCTGCTGATGAGCCTGTCCCTCCTCGAGGTGCTCCTACTCGTTTCCTTCATCACCACCGTCGCCTTGTCGGGGTGGGTGGAGGGGGCTCCCTACCTGCTGGCCCTCCTCTCCTCCTCTGGGATCTACCTGGCGTCAATATCCTCCCTCTCTTCTGCCATATCCGTCTACCTGAGGGCGAGGGGCGTCCTCCTTCCGACCATGATCCTAGTCCTGAGCCTCCCGGTCATACAGGAGGCCCTGTCCTTCCTCTCAAGCCCCGATTACTCTGGAGCCCTGATCCTGGCCCTTTCCGGGGTTGCATTCTCCCTGCTGGCCTCCTGGCTTGCTGGCTACGTGCTTGAGGTGTGACGATCATGAGGGTGAGTTACCAGAGCATCCTGGCCCTGGTCATCGTCCTGACCTCGGTCGCCCTGGGGCTGCTGATCTCGTTCAGCGGCAGGGGGACCTCGATCCAGATCTCCCAGGGTGACCTGGACAGGGAGCTGAAGAGGGGAACGGTCGCGGTCATGTTCTGGAGCCGGACCTGCTCCGCCTGCGAGATGATGATGCCGTACTGGAGGCAGGTCGAGTCCTCTCCCCCGCCGGGGATCAGGGTCACGGACGTGCCCCTCATACCGGGAAAGACCGACAGGCTCTTCATGGAGTACGGCGTGACCGAGACGCCCACCTTCCTGGTTCTCAGGGACGGGGCGGTGATCGCGAAGCTGGTGGGCGCGGTGAGGTCCCAGGATCCCGCCTCCTACTTCAGGAGGTGGATCGAATCCTCCGCGAGGATGACCAGCCAGTCAGGCCGATCCCCCGGATGGGAGCCGGCCACAATGGCCCTGCTACCCTTTCTAGGCGCGCTGGTCGCCCTCTCCCCGTGCTCAGCCCCTATAGTGGCTGCTTACGCCACCATGGGCAGGGTCAGGGGAAAGAGGGACTACACCGTTTGCCTCGGATCGTCATTCGCCGGTACCATGGCCCTGGGATCCCTCCTAGTGATAGCGGCATCCCTGGTGGCTGGTCTGATCGAGGGACTGACCTTCGCCCTCGCCGCGGCCGCGATAATGTTCGGCACCCTGACAATCTTCACGGCCTCGGAATCCTGCCCTCTCCCGAGCCAGAGGGTGAGAGGGCTGCTGTCATCCGGACTGCCCGCTGCATGCTTCAGCTTCGGTCTCGTCTCACTCCAGTGCAGTCTCCCGCTGCTGGCTGGCTACATAGCCCTGATAAGCGCGACCGGGGATGTGGTGGTGGGGGTCACCGGGGTGGCCCTGCTGGCGGTGGGCATGGCCGCCGCCCTTATAGCCTCCCTCTACGTCGCGAGCAGGGCCACGGGGGCCTTCTCCAGGGCCATGAAGAACCCGGCATGGCTGGAGAGGATAAGCGGGATCGTACTGGTGGCTCTGGGCCTGTACCTCCTCCTGGTGTGACCATGGTCGGGAGTGGCGGAGTGTGATGTGAAGGAGTGTGGGTGATGGTGAGGTGATCATGCACTATACGGGTGTGCTGGCGCTGGCGGGTGCCTCGCTTCTGCTGCTGGACGTCGTGATCTCGACCGTCAGGAGGAGGGTCTCGAGGCTCGGGATCGCGGCCTACCTGATCATCCTGCTTGACTGGGCCCTCTACGTCGCGGCCTTCGTCACCCAAGACTACACGCTCAAGCCGGTCTACGAGACTTCCTCGGCCGGCCTTCCCCTGCTCTTCAAGGTGGCATCGAGCTGGTCCAGCGGGGGTGGGAGCCTCTTCCTCCTCACCTCCGTGCTGGCGATCGTGGCCCTGGTACACCGCAGGTATCACAGGGATCCGATACTGGCCGCCGGCTACGGGGTCCTGATCCTCTCCTCCCTGGCACTGGCCTTCCTCAATGGTGGATTCGACTCCTTCCACGGATCGGTGGCCACTGGCATGGGGCTGAACCCCCTCCTGAAGAGCCCCTGGATATACCCCCATCCCCTGTCCACGTTCACCGCCTACGCCCTGATCGCCGCCTCGGCCGTCTCCCTGTACAGCGGTCACCTGAAGGCCAGCGAGCTCCTGGCTAGGCTGGGGTGGCTGCTCCTGACACTGGGGATAGCCATAGGTGGCTACTGGAGCTACGTGACCTTCGGATGGGGAGGCTACTGGGCATGGGATCCCGTGGAGACAGCGGAGCTTACCCCGTGGCTGGCCCTCACCGCCGCGCTCCACGTCAGGTCCCTCGACAGGAGGCTGTCATACGCCACCCAAATGACCGCGGCCGGGAGCGTCTTCTTGGCAATACTGGTCACCAGGGTTGGCATATCACCGCTCCACAGCTTCGCCTCGCCCCAGTCCATGACCAGCGCCCTTACCCTGACCCTCACCTTCCTATTCATAGTGGAGGGGATCAGGGGATCCAGGACGGGAGGGAAATCGGACCTGGACGTGGGCGGGATCGCGAGGAGCCCCTACAGGATGGGACTGGCCCTGTCCTACTTCTCCCTGTTCATGATGTTCCTGATTCTCTTCTCCGTCCTGGCGGCGGGATCAGCGGGTAGCGTGCTGGGCTTGAGGATCGAGGTCCCCCAAATGGACTCCGGCGTGAACTTCTTCCACCCGATCCTCCTCCCATTTGCCCTCCTGCTGGTCGCCTCCCTGCCAATGTGCACGCTCGGGACCAAGCTGGGATGGAGGGAGATTCTGGGCCTGATCGAGGGTCTCTCGATAATATCGGCCGTCCTCCTGTACCTCACCTATACCAGGGACATAATCTGGTCCCCCGCCAGCTCCCTCATCACCAACATGATCATCTCCATCCTGCTGCCCTTCACCCTGGCGGGCCTCTTCTCTGGGGCTGCGGCATTCTACATACACGCCCGGGAGAGGCTGGCCGTCATGTCCTCCGTCTCGCTGCTCCACACCGCCATGGCACTGGTCATGCTGGGAATACTACTGAGTGGGCCCTTCGCCTACAACAGGTCCTACTTCAAGGAGGCGACCCTCCCCCAAGGAAGGGATGTCGATGTTGGGGGCCTGAAGCTCAGGCTCATGAATTACGAGTACGGCCTCTACGGCGGTACCGTCGACCTGTACACGCCCTACGCCGGCAGATCGGACATATACAGGAGGGCCAGCGTGACGCTCCTGGTCCTGGTGACCAACTTGGGGGAGGCCCTGAAGGAGGTCAGCGGCGGTGAGAGGCGCCTGAGGGAGAGCGGCGTGCTCGGGATCTATGAGTCGCTGAGGGGAGGGGTGAGCGTGCCGGGGAGTTTTGAGTCCCGCGCCGTGGCCGTCGCCACCACCATGACCAACAACACCAGGTCGACCAAGGAGCTGGGGGAGGTGAGACTCTCCATATCGGACCCAGTGCTGGTGGCCTTCCTCGGGGCCAGTCAGAACGAGACCACCCTGAGGCTCATGGCCGTCGGAAACGTGACCTTGGAGGGGGACCTGAGCGGACTGAGAGCTTCGCCTGCAGTGATGATGAACCTCACATTCGTTCATCCCCTCCTGATCACCGCCCCGAATGGGACGGTGGAGGTCAGGAGGGCGTCCCTTGTGTTCTTCGACATGCTGAGGCAGGGCCACTCCCTCCCCACCTCGAGAGACGGCGTCATAGTCGCGCCTAACTCGACCATCATAGTGGAGGACGGCGTCTACCACGGGAAGAGGGATGTGAAGCTTCCCTCCAGGCTAGAGGGAAGGGATGTGGTGCTTTACGTGGTCTTCACCCAGGGGAGGATCTCATCCGACATCATGGACATCCTGAAGAGGCATGGTCTCGACAGGCTGCTGACCAACGGGACCTTCGTCTCGAAGGTGATTGATGAGGTCCTCCCGGGAAACTGCAAGCAGCTCATTCACGCCAGTGAGGAAATGGACAGGTGCCTGGGCCACCTGCCCGTGCCTAGGGAGCTGCCAGAGGGCGCCAGGCTGGCCCTGCGGGTGGACGCCGGGGGAACAGTCAGGACGATGGAGGTCAGGTTTGACGCCAACGGGGAGGCCCAGGGGATACACGGCCTGGTGGCCCAGGTCCTCCCGGTGCCCAGCGGGCTGGGGGATCTCTACCTGGTGTTCAACCCTCCAGTTGTCAAGGACAGGAGTTGGAGCGTGGGCTTCCACGAGCTGATGATCTACTACCTCCACGAAAGCTTCAGGGGACTTGGGGAGGACCAGAAGCTGGCCCTGGCGTCGCTCTTCGCGTCCGCCTACCTCGGAGGGTCGGTCCAAGAGGAGATGATGCTCCCCTACGCCCTGGACCTCTACGACCTGGCCTCCAGGTTTGATCCGGCCAACTCCACCCTGAGGACCTCCGGTGCCTTCGTGCAGGTCAAGGTGATTCCCTACATCTCCCTCCTCTGGTGGGGCGTCATTCTGATGGCCCTCTCGGAGCTCTCAATAATGCTGCTGGGACTGAGAGGCTGGTCCTCGCGCCCGGACCGCTCATACCAGCAGGGAGAGGGGGAGCTGGAGGGCCAGCCAGAGGAGTACGGGGATGGTGAGGCCGGGCAGGGACCTCCTGTACCTGTAGAGGGCTGAGATGGTGAAGACTATCCCTAGGTTGAGGACGATCAGCGGGATGGCGGCCAGCTGGGGTGGCAGGGACCTCACCGACACCGCCGCCGCCAAGGAGTAGCAGAATACGTCCCCAACCCCCATGGACACCTCGCCGTGGAAGACCATCAGGGGCTCGAGGGGATCCTCTCGGGATACCATCAGAAGCTCGCTCAGCGGCCCCTTGAACACCGAGTAGGCGTCGTAGAGGGCCAGACCCCCGAGCAGGAAGTAGAGGAAGAGGTCGTTGAAGAAGACGACGAAGAGGTAGGCGAGGGATGCGGACAGGAGGGACTTGGCCACGTTCCCCAGCAAATCCCTCCTGAAGCTCAGCCAGGCAACGATGATCGATAGGACGAGCTCCATCGGCCATGGAACCCTGAGGAAGGAGTGGAGAAGGGTGTCTAGGGACACGAACGTCGAGTATACGAAGAAAATCCCTATTATGGCCCTTATGATCCTGATCCTGCCCCTCCTCACCAAGTAGACCATCAAGGCCGCGGTTCCGAAGACCATCAGTATGTACACTAGGGAGAGACCCGCCGATTCCTGCACGGATAGTTGGACCTCGGGCCGGGGCCTGGTGCTCAGAACCACGAGGCAGGCGAAGACCTGGGCGATCAGGGGCCATAGGATGACCGAGTACCTTCTCAACCGTGACTCACCTGCTTTCACCATCCGTCCACTTGGTGACCATTAATGGTCAGGAAGTTTAAATTTCTTTACTGGATTCACGGCTTCAAGGTGCCCCTCGAAGATGAGGGAAGATGTAGTAGCGGTCGAAAACCTAAGGAAGAGCTACGAGACGTACCTAAGGAGAGGCCTCCTCAGGAGGGAGAGGAGGACCGTAGAGGCTCTCAGAGGGGTATCGTTTGGGATACGCAGGGGGGAGGTCTTCGGTCTGCTGGGACCCAACGGGGCTGGGAAGACGACGACGGTAAAGATCCTCAGCACCCTGCTCCTTCCCGACTCCGGCAGGGCCTCGATCCTGGGATACGATGTGGTGAGAGATGCGATAGAGGTCAGGAGGAGAATAGGAGTATCCCTCACCGTGGAGAAGGGGTTCTTCTGGAAGCTGACCGGGAGGGAGAACCTGATCTACTTCGGGATGCTGTACGGCCTGGATGGTCGGGAGCTCAGGGACAGGGTTCAGGCGATGCTGGAGATGGTGGGGCTGGAGGACCTTGGAGCCTCAGACAAGCTGTACGAGGAGTACTCCCTGGGCATGAAGGCTAGGTTGAGCATAGCCAGGGCCCTGCTCACAGACCCCGAGGTCCTCATACTGGATGAGCCGACGCTCGGACTGGATCCACCCTCCGCCAGGCTCCTCAGGGAGCTCCTCATAAGGGTGGCACACCAAGAGGGAAAGACCGTCCTTGTGACAACACATAACATGTTCGAAGCCGAGATATTGTGCGACAGGGTTGCCATAATAAACCATGGCACCATAGTGGCCATGGATACCGTCGAGGGGCTCAAGGGCCTCGTCTCGGGTGAGGTCACCTTGGAGGTGATTGCCACCCTCCCGGCTAGGGTCAGCGTGGACCAGCTGAGGGCGGCCATCTCGGACGTGGCTGTTGGCAGGGTCGATGTGGAGCCGACCGAGGAGGGGATCATGATAAGAGCCGTGATCTCATCTCGGGATAAGGAGGAGATAACGCAGGAGATCCTGAGGAAGCTTCACTCGCTGGGCTGTTCGGTCAGGAGGATAGAGGTGAAGGAGCCCACTCTGGAGGACGTCTTCATAGAGCTGACGGGAAGGGGGAGATAAGGGTGGGCTGGATCACCCTGCTCAAGTCGGGCGTCATCTTGGACATCTACTTCTTCAAAAACAACAGGGCGCAGTTAATATCCATGCTCTCCTGGCCTTACATATTCCTCATCCTCATGCTGGGAATGGGATTCCTGTTCGGGTCGGAGGAGACCTTCAGGTCCAACGTGGGGGTCAGGGCCGACCCTGTGATCTACTTCGTGGCTTCCACCCTTATAGCCATGGCCTCCCTCTCGGTGATGTGGGAGGTTGGCGGATCGGTCTTGTTCCATAGATGGGTGGGAACCCTCCCCTACCTTCTGGTGGCTCCGCATAGGACCTCCACAACCCTTGTCATGTCCTATGTGCCTAGGTACCTCCTCTGGTCCTTCGTTCAGCTTCTTGAGTTCCTCCCCGTCATAGTATGGAGGGAGGGATTGGTGAACGGGCTGGCGAGCTCCCTGATCATGGGACTTGCAATTGTGGTGGGAATGCTGCCCCTGCTGGGCTTCGCCGCGATCCTTAGCTCATTCCTCCTGACTGTGAAGGAGGAGACAAACGTGCTAAGCTGGGTCACTCCGGTGGTGCTCATACTCTCGGGAGCCTTCTACCCGGCCTACCTGTTTCCCGCTTGGGCCCGCCTCCTCTCCATGCTACTGCCAACCACCTACACCTTCGAGCTCGCCAGGCTATCCTCCCTCCTCGGAGCACCCAAGCTGGCCGAGATGACCACCCTGATAGCCGTGTTGCTCGGGATGTCGCTGCTCTACAATGTACTCTCCATCTCCATGATGGGAAAGGCTGAGGGAAGGGCCATGAGGAGCGGGGCGGTGTGATCCATGTGGGTCAAGGTAAAGGCGATAATCTGGCTCCACACCCTGAGACTGTGGAGGTACAGTCTGAGCTTCCTGAACATGATCCTCTCACAGATTATGTGGGTCCTCCTCTTCATGATGGGCGTCCTGCTGTTCGTTCCTCCAGAACACATGACCATCGCCCTCAGAATGGCCTACTGGACCATCGCCGCTTGGAGCATAATATCGAGCTTCTCGTCGCTGGTGGGGGGATGGACCTCCTTCTTCATAATCATGGGTATGGTGGAGGAGCACCTGCTGCGGAGCACCTCGCCCTTCACCACCATATTGGGGAGGGTTCTCACGGGTACGACTGTCTCCTTCGCAATAATAATCATCATGGGGTACAGCTTCGGCTGGATGTTTGGCAGGGAGCTGATGGCGATACAGTATCCGCACCTGATGGTGCTGGGCTTCACCCTGCTGGTGGTCGAGAGTCTCTCGTACGCCCTGTCTGTATCGGCCGCCTCGATGAGGACCAGCGTATCGGAGCAATTCCTGGAAATCCTCAACTTCGGCATAATAGGCCTCCTGATAGTACCCATGGGCAGCCTCCCCGGGCCCGCCAGGCGGGTCTACCTAGCCATACCTTACGTGGCCCCAGCGTATATCATCAAGGCCTCGGTGGGCGCCGAGGCTCTCGGCTTCCTAGATCAGGCCGTGATGGTGGGATCGGTCGAGTCGGTCCTCATGGTGGTCGCATCACTTAAACTGATGCAGTTAGCCGAGGATTACATCAGGAGAAATGGGGTAAGAGCGGTGGGCTTCTGGTGACGTGGCTGATGCTTCCAAGCCCGATCTGATCCGACAAAGGCTTTAAGCTGAACTAGGGGGTAACCCACATGCCCGAACTTAGTGAGGGAGATCCCGCGCCCGACTTCTGCCTGCCGGACCAAGATGGACGGGAGGTCTGCCTGAGGGACCTGAGGGGCAGGTGGATCGTCCTATACTTCTACCCAAAGGACAACACCAAGGGCTGCACCCAGGAGGCGAGGGACTTCACCCAACTCCTAGATCGTTTCGAGGAACTGGGAGCGGTGGTGCTGGGGGTTAGCCCTGATTCTGTCAGGAGCCATAAGAGGTTCCAGGAGAGGCATGATCTGAAGGTGAGGCTCTTGAGCGATCCTGAGAGGGAGATCATACGGACCTACGGTGCTTGGGGTAAGAAGAGGATGGCGGGGAGGGAGTACTTCGGCGTTATCAGGAGCACTTTCCTCATAGATCCCGAGGGACGGATAAGAAGAATATGGAGCAAGGTCAAGGTCAGAGGTCATGCGGAGGAAGTTCTGGAGACTCTCAGATCCCTATCCCGGGCTAAGGGATCTTCTTAGCTAGGATCAGGTAACTGCCCATCCTGCCCCTACTGATGCTCTCTATCCTAACGCTCATCCCACTCAGGATGCGGCTCATCTCCTCAGGCGTGTAGAACTTCGAGGGGATGCCCATCAGCGCCTCCATCACCCTTAGCACCTTGGTGGTCAACCTGCTCCCGTCGAAGTCGAAGATAGCTAGTAGGCCACTCGGCCTGAGCACCCTGATCGCCTCGGCCAGGGACTCCTCCCTCCTACTTATGTGGTGCAGAGAGTCGAAGAAGTAGACGAGATCGAAAACGGAATCCCTGAAGGGAAGTTGAGAGGCATCTCCGACGATGACGTGAGTGTGGGGATGGCCGAGCCTCTCGGCGGCCCTCTCCGCCATCGCCTCCTCCACCTCCAAGAGGAAGATCTCCTCCACCCTCTCTCGGATCAGGTCAGCGGCGATACCATAGCCGGCCCCCACATCGAGGACCTTCCTCGCCCTTATTCCATTGAGGAGTTCCACCAGTGGCCTGTAGAAGCCCACCACCCTGGGATTGGAGTACACCAGCCTGTAGGCCAGTGGCTCCCTGCCCTCACTCCTTCCCCTTTCCTTTCCCCTGCTGCCCCGTCTCCCGGTCAATTTCTCTCCCTTAATCCAGCCTCTCACGGCCAGTCCACCAGAGGGCAAGGGACGCTGCGGCGAACTCCCTCACATCATCGTACGTTGGGATGCCCGATGCCTCAAGAACGGATCTCTTCTCCCTAGTGTACCTTCCCCCAGCGGCGAACACCAAGAGTGGCTTTTCGCCAGGATCAAACTCAGCCAGTCTTTCCGTGAAGTCGTCCTCCAAAGGAGAGTCCTGAAAGACGACGAATACTCCTAGGATTCCCGCATCTTCTGAATCCCTGATCACTTCCAGGGCTTCGAGATAATCACGAGATCTGGCGCTACCAGTCAGATCTATGACGAAATCCCCCACCTGGACGTGGGGAGGCAGCCTCGACCTCAGCTCGCCCTTGGTCCGCTCCGACAGCCTGGCTAGGGGAACGCCCCTGAGAGCCAGCTCGTCAGCCGCCATCACGCATGGACCGGCCCCGTTGGTCACCATGACGACACCTCTTCCGGCCGCCGGTGGTTGCTTGGCTAGGGCCTTCACCGCACCGTACAGCTCTCCGAAGGAATCTACCAGCATTGCCCCGGCCTGCCTCAGAGCCGACGAAGCTACTTCGTGCCTGGCAACCATCCTACCCGTGTGAGAGATAGCTGCTCTTGAACCTTCATCCGTCCTGCTGGCCATGTAGACTAACACGGGCTTTCCAGCCCTGGTAGCCTTCCTCACGGACTCCATAAGCTGCCTGCCTCTGGTGAAGCTCTCTATGTAGACCCCTATCACCTGAGTATCTACGTCGTCGGCTAGGTAGGATATGAGATCGGCCTCGTCCACGTCGGCCCTGTTGCCGAGGCTCACCATCTTGCTGACACCCAAGCGATCCTCAGCCGCCCAGTCTAGGAATGCGGCGCCGAAAGTACCGCTCTGACTCAGAAAGGCAGCCACGCCGGGCCCGGGCCTGCCCATCCTCTCATGGGGCTGGAACGAAGTATCCACCCTAGTGTGACCATCGAATATCCCTATGCAATTAGGCCCCACGATCCTGATACCCGCCTCCCTCGCTATCCTCACGACCTCCTCCTGAAGGACCCTGCCCTGAGATCCCGCCTCGGCGAAACCCCCGGAGATTATAACCACAGCCCTGACCCCTTTCCGCGTGCATTCCGTCATTGCTTCCGGGACGGCGCCGGCAGGGAGAGTTATTACGGCTAGGTCAACGGGCCCCGGCACGTCCAGAAGGGATGGATAGGATCTCAACCCCAGTATCTCACTGGCCTTGGGGTTAACCGGATACACCTTCCCGGAGTAGCCTGACATCAGGAGCGATCTCAGGGTCTCGTGCCCTATCTTTCCGGGCTTGGACGAGGCCCCTATAACCGCAACCGAGTCCGGCCTGAAGAAGTAGTCCAAGGTCCTCAGATCCCAGCTCATCGGGCTCTCTCACATGCTAAAGGTAAAAAAATTAGCCTGAAGGAGGAGAGGTAGCCCATCTTCCCCCCCATCGTCCTCATCCTGCCCTAATCCTAGATCAGGAGCAGCCTAGGAGAGGAAGGCGGTGGGGGGCCAGCCGATGGGCGATAAAAACATGATCAGTATTCAATGATCCTCTTGAGCTTCTTCGCGGCCTGGACCCAGGCTGCTACCTGTTTCTTCGTCGGGAGCCTTCTCACGAGCTTTTTCTTCTCGTTTACTCTGACGAGCTCCTCGTAAAGATGTTCAGGGTTCCTCCTAGCGAGTTCCACTACAGTATCGACGCCAGCCTGCTCGAGGAGATCAGAGTACTCCTCCCCTACCCCGGGAATCCTGAAGAGATCGGCCCTGTTCACCCACTCAAGTATCCTCTTCTCGGATATTCCCAGAGTCTTGGCGAGCTTCTTCCTGTCGGACTTCTTGGCCCCGGCCTTGAGCAGGTCATCCACGGTCTTTATGCCTATTTCCTTGAGTTTCTTGGCGTACACCTCACCTATCCCCTCTATGGCCTCTATGGGATAGTTCAACTGTCTCCTGGGCATGGGAACACCTTCGGGGATGAATCATCAAATACTAATAAAGTTTCCACACGTAAAACGAGCGATCTCTCAGAAGATTTTCACCCTTCTTCGGCCGAAAAAGAAGTCGTCTAGCTCTCCTTTGCCCTAGATAAACTCACATCGATCTTTCCGAATCAAAAAATTCACTTTCGCATATTCATCCTTCGATATCGGTCCGTCGATAACGGTGTGATTTTCAGGATGGATCGCGCCGGTGCTCCGAAAGCGAGTACCCATCCCTCCGATGGTGTATAGCGCGCGGATAACCTTTTTCCCCTAGCGAGCGCCCGATTCCCGGTGAGACCGTAGTACTGAGAATCTCCTACGACAGGGGAACGCTGCTGGTGGAGGGGGTGGACAGCCTCCCCCACTGCAGGTACGATCCCAGGGTCGGGAAACTGAGGACCCTCGCATTCAGGTACAGGGGGATAAGGGAACTCCTACCCTATGCCATAGACGAGGTCCTCGATCCCCTGCCCCGTCCCGAGCTGGAGGAGAGGATCAGGCTGAAGCCCTACCAGAAGGACGCGCTGGATTCCTGGCTGAGCGGGAGGAGGGGGATAATAGTCCTGCCCACCGGCGCCGGGAAGACCTACATAGCCCTCAGGGCTATGGAAGTCCTCAGGGAGCCGACCCTCGTGGTAGTCCCCACCCTGCCCCTCCTCCACCAGTGGGGGGATCTGATCAGGTCCACCTACGGGGTGGAGGTGGGGGT
>JALWYH010000049.1 GCA_027078475.1 Thermoproteota archaeon | reverse complement strand
AGGAAGTACAAGGGCAAGCTGACCGATCCCAAGTACTTCGGCGAGAGGCTCAAGAAGGATCCGAGGAAACCAGTTATACAGGCCAAGGACATCGTCCAGCCGGTGGGCTGGGGAGTCGTCGGCCTCACGCTGCTGGCAGCTGCTGGCCACTTCGTGTTCTGGAGGGCCAAGAGGATGGAGGAGAAGTCCAAGGAGGGAGGTGAGTGAGTATGGCCGAGGAGTGCGTATCACCGGCCGAGTGGAGGAGCAAGTGCGAGGCCGTGAGGGCATTCAGCGAGGCTCAGATATGGGCCCACAAGCACCTGATACACTTCGTCCTGTTCTTCTTCCTCACCGGACTGCCGCTGATAAGCAAGGACTGGTTCGGCTGGCTCGCCTACGTCTACGGATACCCGCTCTCCACGATCATAGGCCCTTCGTACGACCCCTACAGCCTCGGGATACAGGTGGCTAGATTCATACACAGGATATCGGCTTTGGGCCTGGCCCTGGTGCTGATCCCATTCCTCTTCAAGATGCTGGGCGACCTCAAGAAATCGGAGATATGGCCCGAGTGCTGGAGCCTCTCGTGCTTCAGCAAGGGCGTAAGGGACATGATCGACTTCTACGTCCACAAGAAGCACGTGACCTTCCCCAAGTACAACCTCGGCCAGAAGGGATGGATCTGGACCGCCGCCATAGGCATGATCATAATGTACATAACGGGAATGGTTATGTGGCTCAGGGACCTCTTCTCACCCGCCGTGTGGGAGTGGGCCCACCTCATACACGACATAGGGTTCTTCATCGCAGCCATAGGCCTGATAATCCACATCTACATGGCGCTCCTCATACCCGAGCACAGGGCCTTCGTCAGGGCCATGTTCAGGACCGGCCGCCTGACCGAGGAGTACGTGGAGGAGCACCACCCGGCCTGGATGGAGAGGATCAAGCAGGAGCGGGAGTGATCCAGCCGTCTCCTTTCCTTTTTATTTTTAGCACCCATCTTTTCCCGATTGCCCATGAGCTTGGACGAGTTCAGGCAGGCGGTTGACAGGATATCGGTGGAGGAACCCGAGCTGAGGAACTCTCTCATCTTCTACGCGGACATGCTGACCACACTCTATCAGCTCTCCGACGAAGTCACACCGGTCCTGGAGGAGAAGAGAGACCTCTACGCTCAGCTGGCCAAGACGGTGGTGGAGAGGGGGACCCCCCTTCTGGAGCTGGTGGGCGAGCTGGGCGTCCCGGAGGATACCTGGCTCCGCATCTTGGAGAGGGTCGCTTCCAAGGTCAGGGAGCACAGGCCCGAGCTCTCCTCGGATCTCGACTCGCTCATGAACGCAGCCAGGAAGGGGTCCTTCTCCCCATCCGACCTGGCCAAGTACTCCCTCAAGGGGGACCTGAACTACGCCAGGGGGGTGGCCGCCGGTCTCAACGTCGATCTCGATCTCGTGAACGCCATCGCCCTCTGGACGATTCAGCCCATCCTCATAGCCCTGAGGAGGATGGTCGAGGAGGAGATAGATTCGAAGAACTGGCTCCGTGGATACTGTCCGGTTTGCGGGAGCTACACCAGGACTGCATACATGACTGGGGAGGGGAGAAAGCAGTACCTCAAGTGCGAGATATGCGGGATGGAGTGGCCCTTCCCCAGGCTCAAGTGCCCCTTCTGCGGTAACGAGGACGACAAGAAGCTCGGATTCTACCCGGTGGACGAGGGGAGGTTCAGGCTCTACGTATGCGAGGAGTGCGGGGAATACTGGAAGGTGGTGGATGAGGAGACCGCTGGCAAGGTGATCCCAAGGGAGCTCTACCCGGTGTGGACCTTCAAGCTGGATGAGATAGCTTCCCAGCTGAAGGATCAGGAGGGAGGAGAGCAGGAGGGCTCCGGGGAGGACGGATCACAGGATGGGAGCGGGAAGTGAGCACGGGGCTCGGCCACTGAGTATCAGCAGAGGGGTCTGTCGGTCCTCCTCCGCGACCACTCGATGCCGGGACCCCCCTTGGCGGCGAGCGGGCCCCCCTCCAGCCTCCATGGATGGGTGAACACCTTCATCCTCCTAGTGAAGTCCTTTGATACCAGCGTGATCCCCAGCCTGTCGGCAGCCGCGACGCCGCTCGCCAGCACGTGCCTGAAGCTGGCCACCAGGTTCACCCCCGAGATGGCCATCATCTCAACCGCATCACCCGACAGCCTGCCCGTGCTGATGACCACCGGCGTGGTGCCATCAAGCGAGCCTCCCCTCAGCAGGATCCATCCAGCCAGCTTCATCATGGCCGTGTGCCTGCTCACATCCACCAGGATGGTCCTGCTGCTCACCCCCTCATCGCCCAGCGCGTAGAGTCCAGCTATGTGAAAGGCGAAGGGACACTGGGACTTCGAGAGCGACTGCGAGAGGTCGGATACAAGATCCATGAGCAGATCCCATTTCAGGGGGGCGTCCCTCCACACGGGGAGGCCGGCCTCGCCGGAGGACCTGGCCACCACGGTGAAGTCCAGGTCTCCATTCCTCCTGACGTCCTCAACCGAGATTCCCCTCCTGATCCCCTCCCTGTAGGCCAGAAAGCCGGTCACCGCCTCTTCGATCATGTTGGGGCTGGAATAGAAGCTGCCAATTATCCTGCCATCGAGCTCCACCTCGTACCTCGCGTCCGCCGCCATCCTAGTTCCCTTCCACTCGATGGTGGAGCCGTGACAGAGTTCCAGGGGGTCCATCCATCCTCGGTAACCGGGCAGGGTTAAAAAGGTAGTTGCTAACCCTTCCTGATTATTCCAACGTCCCTGAGGACCCTCCGGACGATGGAACATCCCTCCCTGAATTCCTCCCGGCTGACCGTGTGGGAGGCGGGGCAGAGGGGGTCGAGGGTGCACCTCCCCCCGTCCAGATCGAACACCACCGGGTATGCCCTGCATCCCAGGGGCCTGTGCTCGTAGACGGAGCACCTCCCATCCCTCAGGAAGAAGCACCTCCCATCGACATTCCTTAGCCTGAGAAAACCATCCCTGAACTCGGCGAACTCCTCCCTGCGGTAACCGAGGCTCTCCAGCCTCCTGGCATCGTCCTCGGTCAGTATCATCTCGGTCTCGATGCAGCAGAGGTGACAGCCCTCGGGGCACATCATCAGGGTTTTATCCCACCCTCGGTAAAAATCCACTATGGATCTGAAGGATGCCGTGTCGCTCGGCCTCGAGGAGGGGGCCGACTTCGTGGAGGTCAGGCGGGAGCTGAGCAGGTCCACCATGATCAGGATGGTTGACGGGGTCATAAGGGAGCTGACCCGGGGTCGAGAGTTCCGTATAAGCGTAAGGGCCCTCTACAGGGGAGGATGGGGGTTCGGGCTGGCTAACTCAGAGGAAGAGGTGGCCGAGGCCGTTAGGGACGCGGTGAAGCTGGCCAGGCTCTCATCAAAGTGGGCGGAGCCCATCCAACCCGACTGGCCCTCCTTCAGGGGGAAGTTCGAGGCGAGAGGGAGCAAGCCGGCCTGGCGTGTTCCTGTGGAGGATAAGATAGGTATAGTTGAGGAGCAGGACAGGCTGGTCAGGTCCATGGACAGGGTGACGAACAGGAACATAATAATGGCCGACACGCTGAGGGAGACAGAGGTGGTGAACTCCCTGGGAACTGACGTTACTCAATCCCTGCCTAGGGTGAGGATAGCCGCCTACATCTTCGCCCACGAGAACGGTGTGACTGAGAGCGCGTTCGAATCGAGGGGAGGGGTGGGTGGCCTAGAGCTGGTGGAGGGAAGCGAGGTGGCCAGCGAGGCCGCAAGAAGGGCCGTGGAAGCCCTGTCGGCCAGGCCGGCCCCTGCAGGTCCTCACAGGGCCATACTCGATCCCAAGCTAGCGGGAGTATTCATCCATGAGGCCTTCGGGCACGCCGCCGAGGGGGACGAGGTCGTGGCCAACAAGAGCATTCTCTCCGGCAGGCTCGGCGACAGGGTTGGCTCCGATCTGGTCAGCGTCGTCGACGATCCCACCTTGGAGGGACTCTACGGCTTCTACAGGTACGACGATGAGGGGACGGAGTCCAGGCGCAAGTACATAGTCAAGGGCGGCATCCTCTCCGGCTACATGACCAACCTCGAGACCTCATCCAGGCTGGGGATGGAGCCCACCGGGAACGCCAGGTCCATGGACTACGGCAACCCGCCCATAGTCAGGATGTCGAACACGTTCATAGACAGGGGTGACTGGACATTCGACGAGATGGTGTCTGACATGCGGGAGGGGATATACGCCTTCGGCTCCCTCTACGGATACACCGACCCGGCGAAGGGACAGTTCATGTTCAAGGCCGAGGGAGGATGGCTCATCGAGGGGGGCGAACTGAAGCAGAGGCTCAGGGAGGTGGCGATAACCGGAATGACACTGGAGGTGCTGGCCAACGTGGACGCCGTCGGCAGGGATCTGTCCCACGATCCGGGGATGTGCGGCAAGATGGGTCAGTGGGTCCCCGTCACTACGGGAGCTCCCCACGTCAGGATCAGCAGGCTAGTGTTCGGTGGGAGGTGATGTCATGCTCAGGGAGGAAGCAGTCAGATCGGCCATATCGGCCGGAGCCGAGGAGGCCGAGGCCTTCGAGCTCCTGACTAGGCAGGTCTCCATCCGGATAGAGGAGGGAAGGGTGAAGACCGCCAGCTCGGTCAGGCTGGTGGGGCTGGGGGTCAGGGCATCCATCGGTCGGAAGCTGGGGTTCGCCTTCGCCACCAACCCATCATCTGGGGAGGAGACCGGAAAGGAGGCGGCCGAGAACGCGAGGGCGGCGCCGGAGGATCCCGACTTCGGGGGGCTCCCCGACGCCCAGAGGGTGGAGTACATGGCGGAGCTGATGGATCCCAAGCTGAGGGATCTAGACCTGAGTGACGCCGCCTCCATGTTCCTGGCGGCCGTGCAATCCGCCAGGATCTCTGACAAGATCGTGTCCATCTCCGGAGAGCTGGAGGTGTCCTTCTCCAAGGTGGCCATCTACAGCTCGAGGGGGGTCGACGTGGCCGAGGAGAGGACGTATCTCTCGGCCTACATAGAGACGGCAAGCAAGGACGGCGACAGGAGGGGTTCAGGCTTCGGATTCGCCGATGGAAGGAGGCTGGACATGTTCGATCCCGAGAAGGTGGGGAGAGAGGCCGGAGAGCTGGCCATCAGGACGCTGGATGCCACCACCATAGGGGTTGAGGAGCTTCCGGTGATCCTCCAGCCGAAGGCCCAGTTCACCATAATTCCCTTTTTGGTAGGGGAGGCAGCCAATGCGGAGAACCTCCAGTACGGCAGAAGCTTCCTGACCGGCAGGCTCGGCGACAGAATAGCTAGGGAGGAGGTGAGCATAGTCGACGACGGGAGGATCCCCTGGCTCCCGGGGAGCTCGAGCTTCGACGGGGAGGGGGTGCCCACCAGAAGGACCCACGTGGTAGAGGACGGGGTCTTCAGGTCTCCCATACACAACTGGTACACCGCCACCAAGGAGGGGACTAGGAGCACCGGGAACGCCTTCAGGGGCCACACCAGTCCCCCGTCGATATCTCATCACACGGTGAGCATAGAGGCGCCGAAGCTCCTCATGAGCAAGGACGAACTCCTCGACGTCAGGAGGGGGGTCTTGGTGGTCTACACCATGGACAGGCCGAACCTCGCCACCGGTGAGTTCAGCGGCATGGCCGAGACGGCGTTCCTCATCGAGAACGGTGAGGTGACGAGGTCCCTAAGGCAGACGGGAATGGGGTTCAGGCTCGAGGACTTCCTCAAGAACATGGACGCCGTCGGTGACGACGTGGAGAGCCTAATGGGGTTCAGGGGCGGATCGGTCAGGGCGAGGATAAAGGTAGCGGGTCCGGGTGCCCGATGATACTGGTGGTGAACTTCGGCGGGCAGTACGCCCACCTGATAGCGAGGCGGATAAGGGATATAGGCGTCTACGCCGAGATAATACCGTACACGGAGGCCTCACGATCCGCGATCGAGGCGAGGGATCCGGAAGCGATAATCCTGTCCGGGGGACCGAGCAGCGTCTACGAGGCGGGTGCGCCTGGGATCGGGGACTGGGTCCTGGATCTGGGCGTGCCGGTCCTGGGAATATGCTATGGCTTCCAGCTGATAGCACACATGCTGGGAGGCGAGGTCAGGCGCTCTAGGGGGGAGTACGGCCCCACCAAGGTGAGGGTCCTGGAGAGGAGCGGTCTCCTGAGGGGGTGGGGTGAGGAAGAGCTGGTGTGGATGAGTCACTCGGATCACGTCGCAGAGGTCCCTCGGGACTTCATCGTCACCGCGCTGTCCGAGAACGGATACGTGGCCGCCTTCAGACACAGGGAGAGGCCGATATACGGGGTCCAGTTTCATCCGGAGGTCAAGCACACACCGAAGGGCAGGCTCCTGCTCGAGAACTTCTCCCTCGGGATCGCGAAGGCCGAGAGGAACTGGAATCCCGAGAGGATGATGGAGCTGATAGAGGAGTACCTGAGGAGGGAGTTGGAGGGCTGCGACAGTGTGCTCGCAGCGGTCAGCGGTGGCGTCGATTCGACCGTCGCCGCGGTCCTCGTGAGCCGACTGGCGGGGAACCGCCTCACCTCGGTATTCGTAAATCACGGCCTTATGAGGAAGGGTGAGCCGGAGGAGGTGGTCACATTGCTCAGGGATCTGGGCATGGACCCAATCTACGTGGATGCCTCTCATGAGTTCCTCTCCGCCCTCAGGGGAGTTCGGGACTGCGAGGAGAAGAGGAGGATAATAGGGGAGAAGTTTATAGAGGTCTTCTCCAGGGCTCTGAGAGGCAGGAGGTTCGATTGCCTAGTTCAGGGCACCCTCTACCCGGACGTCATAGAGAGCGGTGGTGAGATAGGCGCGGACAGGATAAAGAGCCACCACAACGTGGCGGCCCTCCCAGGCTGGATGGAGGCCAGGGTGATAGAGCCGCTGAGGTACCTGTACAAGGACGAGGTGAGGGCCCTAGCGAGGCACTTGGGGCTGCCCGACTGGGTGGCCGAGAGACAACCGTTCCCAGGACCCGGCCTGGGTGTGAGGGTGATGGGTGAGATAACCGAGGAGAAGCTGAGGATCGCCAGAGAGGCCTCGGCCATAGTGGAAAGAGTTCTCAGGGAGAGAGGGCTACACTCGAGGGTCTGGCAGGCCTTCGCCGCGGTCGGCGATGACAGGTGGGTCGGCGTCAAGGGGGACTCGAGGGTCGAGGGATACATCGTCACCGTGAGGGTGGTGGAGAGCGAAGACGCGATGACGGCCGACTGGTCTAAGCTTCCTCCCGAAGTGATGGAGGAGGTATCCAAGAGGATAACCTCTAGGATCCCAGAGGTCACCATGGTCACCTACGCAATAACGACGAAGCCACCCAGCACCATCGAGCCATGCTGATCCGCGCGGGGAGCTTCCTACCCTCATCGGAGCACTAAATTCACAGCGAACGGAGTCTGCCGATGTTCTCCGGCGCCTTCTTGGGTTATATGAGCTCGCTGGAACTTCTAATCCCCCTAAAACGTGTACCGCTCTCGATTACCTTTTTAAGTTCCAGAGGAGGTTACCTCAAAACGTTCCGACCGAATTCACGATGTCAATGGAGGTGATCGAATGGAGATCTTGGAGCTGGTCCCCTCAGTGATAGGAATAGTGGGTATGCTGTTCGTCGCCCTCATCTACTACCTGGTAACCAAGGAGGATCCTGGAACGCCGGAGATGGTCGCCATAGCCTCCTACATCCAGGAGGGAGCCAACGCCTACCTGAAGAGGCAGTTCTACACCATAATCATCTTCATAGTGATAATAGCGGCCATTTTGGGAGCCCTCGAGGGCGTCGTGCCAGCAGCTTCCTTCATAGCGGGCGCGGTCCTGTCCCTCATAGCAGCCTACATAGGCATGAACGCGGCGGTAAGGGCTAACGTGAGGACGACGAACGCCGCCAGGACCTCCCCCAAGAAGGCGCTGAAGATAGCCTTCTGGGGAGGCTCAGTAATGGGGCTCTCGGTCGTGAGCCTCAGCGTTCTAGGCATAGGCCTCCTCTACCTAGCCATCAAGGCCTTCTTCCCTACCTCCTCTCCGGAACAGCTGGAGGCGGCCCTGCACACCATAGTGCCGTTCGGAATGGGAGCTAGTCTGGCCGCCCTGTTCGCCCAGCTCGGCGGCGGCATCTACACCAAGGCAGCGGACATAGCGGCGGATCTGGTCGGTAAGGTGGAAGCTGGGATCCCAGAAGATGATCCTAGGAATCCCGCAGTTATCGCCGATCAGGTGGGGGATAATGTGGGCGACTGCGCGGGCAGGGGGGCCGATCTGTTCGAGTCCTTCTCCGACAACATAATAGGGATGATGATACTGGGAGTGGCCTTCTACGCGCTCTATGGGTTCAAGGGGATAATGTTCCCTCTACTGGCCGAGTCTCTTGGGGTCATCTCAACCATAGTGGCCATATTCCTAATAAGGGAGAACGTGAAGAACCCGATTACAGCCATAAACTTCTCCCTACTGGTGGCTGGCATCCTGAACCTGATATTCTTCTACGTTATGGCAGTCTACTACCTGGGCAGGATAGAGGTGTTCTATGCATCCCTTCTCGGCCTGATCGCCAGCCTAGTCGTGGGGATGCTGATCCAGTACTACACTGGCACCGAGTACAGGCCGGTGAGATACATAGCCGAGTCGGCTAGGTTCGGCCCGGCCCTCGACGTCATAGCAGGACTGGCCGTGGGACTGGAGAGCGCTTTCCTACCCCTCATCGTCATAGGAGCGGTGGTCTCCCTAGCCTTCTGGATTGACGGTCTCTACGGAATAGCCGCCGCGACAGCGGGCATACTGTCCACCACTGGGATAATAATGGCCGCTGATACCTTTGGCCCCATATCAGATAACGCTGCCGGAATTGCAGAGATGTCCGGTCTGAGCAAGGAGATCAGGGAGGGTCTCGACCTTCTCGACGCGGTGGGGAATACCACAAAGGCCATAACCAAGGGATACGCCATGGCGTGCGCGCTGCTATCTGCATTTGTGCTCTTCGCCGCCTACCTCACCGCCGCCGGGCTGAAGACCTATCTATTCCAGGACAAGGTGATAAACGCCGCCCAATCGGGGGTGGAGCTGGCGGATCCCTTCATCCTAGTGGGCGTCATTCTCGGCTCAACCCTGGCCTACCTGTTCTCCTCACTGGCAATGCAGGCAGTGGGTAAGACCGCAAACAAGATGGTGGAGGAGGTGAGAAGGCAGTTCAGGGAGATACCAGGGCTCCTCGAGGGAAAGGCCAAACCAGATTACGCCAGGGCCGTGGACATATCCACCAAGCACGCCTTGAAGGAGATGATCCTGCCTACCCTCATAACGTTCTTCGCCCCCATCATAATGGGCCTCCTCTTCGGCAGGAAGCCGCTGGGATCCTTCGTGGTGGGAGCCACTATAGCTGGAGGTCTGCTGGCCATCTTCATGATAAACGCGGGAGGCGCGCTGGACAACGCCAAGAAGCTGATAGAATCAGGGCTGTACGGTGGAAAGGGATCGGAGGCTCACAAGGCGGCTGTGGTGGGTGACACGGTCGGGGATCCGCTGAAGGACACCGCGGGACCGTCACTGCACATATTCGTGAAGCTGGTCACCATAGTGGCCCTGACCTTCGTGGCGTTCTTCCCGCCGTGATCCCGGCGGGCCACTCATCCACTACCTCCATTCTATTTTCTCATTCCTTCAGTCCACGAACTCCAGTCAAAGCCAGGTGAACCTTCCCCGTCCTCCATCATTCCCTCGCTTCCCGACTGTGAGCCAAGTGGTTCGCCCTCGCCGCAGCGGAGGGCCTTGGCGGAATGATATGAACCTCACTCCACCTCTATCTGCTCCTCCGGTATCCCCCACTTCTCCTTCAGCAGCTTGGCCACCTTGTACCGATGGTCTCCCTGCAGGAGCACATATCCATCCTTGTAGGTTCCTCCACAGGCCAGTACTCTCTTCATCTCCTTTAAGAAGGATTTCATCGTCTCCTTGGAGAAAGGCAGGTTCTCTATGATGGTGACGTCCCTCCCTCTCCTTCTCTCTGTCCTTATCCTGACGGGTCTGAGTTCCTTCTCGACTTCCTCCCAGGAGAAAAGCTCGATCGGGAGGCCAGTAACCGGATCCCTCAATCTCTCGTCGAACGCAACCATTCCAAGCTAGTACGACGCCGGGGGATATATAAAAACATATGGTCGAGGGCGCAGGGCTTCCCGGCCCGACTCCCCGCTCTCAGAAGAGCCCGACTATGTTGCTGGCGGAGTCCATCCACCACCTGTTGTACTCATCTCTCTTCCTCTTAAGTTCCTCATCGGTGTAGAAGGCAAACTTCAGCTCATCGGAGGATCTAAACACCTCCAATGTCTTCAGCTCGGACACATCCCACACTAAGCCTATCACCTGAGTCTTAAGCCAGTCCAGCGGATTCTCTCCTTGAGGGGCGAAGCCGGAAAGCCAGTCCGCCTTCCCCCTGAACCTCACGTGATATCTGTTGCCCTCCTTCCGGATCTCTTCTATGCTGACTCGTTCCAGAGAAACCTTCCCCGCAGCGATGTCCTCCTCGGATGCCCCTAGTCTCTTCAGAAAGGACTTCATCGCATCCTCGTTCTCGAATACGAGCTCTCCCTCAACTTCCAGGTCGGAACTCATGCTGATAGCCCGGAGGTGGGCAATAAAAGTTTGTCGCGCTCTAGAGCAGAAGCCTGATCAACCCGTCCACCGCCATGGCGAGGAAGGCCATCCCCTCGACGGGGCTGGCGGTCTTGTACATCCTCCTGGCCCCCTCCACCGTCGGATTCTTCGCGTACCTCACGGACCTGTAGAGGAGGAGCAGGGTTGATGGCAGGGCCAGGACTAGGAAGACCGGTCCGAAGGGACCGATGACAGCCAGGGCCACTTCGCTCAGGAGCATCACCATCACGGATAGGACTATTATCCTCGAGGTCCTCTCGATCCCGACGACCACCGGAAGCATGGGTACCCCGGCCGCCCTGTAGTCCTCCACGTGGTAGATGGCAATGTACCAGATGTGAGCGGGTATCCAAGTTATGGTGATGAGAGCTACCAGCAGGGCGGGGAGCTCCAAGGCGCCCCTGGCCGCGGACCAGCCCGCGAGTGAGGGGGCGGCGCCAGCCACACCTCCGAACACTATCGAGAGTGGAGTCTTCCTCTTGGTCCAGAGAGTGTACACTATCAGGTCGAACACTATTCCCAGCGACGTGGAGAAGGCCGTCCAGAGGTTGATCAGATAGGCCACCGCCACTCCCAGGGCAAAGAGCAGCATACCGAACGAGAGGGCCTCTTCCCTGCTGACCCTCCCAGAGGGGATGGGGCGCCCCCTCGTCCTGCCCATGAGGGAATCTATGTCGGCGTCGAGAGCCATGTTGACGGCGGTGGTACCGGATATCGAGAGGACCATGGCAGCGGTGAGGAGGGTCAGGACATCCAATCTGTCACCCCCGGCCCCCACGTAGGTGAATATGGACGTCAGAAGCAGCAGAAAAGTCTGCTTGGGCTTCGTGAGGCATATGTAATCGGATATCTTGCTGGATAGCCTGTATACAGCCCTGGATTCCATACCGCACCACGAAGAGAGGATCACCTAATAACTTTGTTAATCCGCCGGATTCTATAACGTGCCATGTCACGCTGGATGTGGGATCCCAGGGGATTCATGGCCTGAAGGCGTACAGCTTCTCTACCTCTCGAGTAATGGCATTGCCGTTCTGTACATCATTATCCACCCTCACCACGATGCCTCCGAAGGGTATTGCCGGGTTCACGTATTCCAAGGTGAAACCCGGGAAGGCGGCCCTCCAGCCCGAGTACTTGAGGGCATACTTGATCACTAGGCTTCCCCTCACATACCTCTCACCGACTGGATGGAGTATGGACCTGGGCACATCCCTGCCGTACATCCTCCAAGATGTCCTGTTATCGAAGGACTCCATCTTGAAGGCCACGAACACCAGTGGCTGCTTGGGACTGGATTTGCCAGGCTGGAGACAGCCCTCGAGCGTGGAGTTGATCCTTCCATCAACGAGCTGAACTATCCTGCAGTAGTGGGGCCTGCTCATATTGTCCAACAGGTTAACCTCTACAGTGGTGTAGTTGACCCCAAGATAGAGGTGGGTCTCCGTCCTAGTCACGTTAAGGAGCCGGGTTCCATTCACCACCACCTCGTCCAGAACCCTCCACTCGTCCGTGCCCCAAGGAACGCTACGGTAGGTACCCTCCTTCTCATTGTATAAGTATCTCTCCACGTAGTATATGGCATAGGACCCCTTTCTCAGGGCATTCCTGTAGCCGGCCCTCATCCAAAGCCTTGTGATACCTAGCAGGGACCTATCCTTGAAGAAGAAGGCCGAGGCCTCCAAGGTCTCCCTCCTAGTGTGACCCGCCAGTACGACTATGTCCCTCCCACCCTTGAAAACGGAAACGATGAAGGTCCTCGGCTCCTCCACAAGGGTAGTGGCGTTCTGAGGAGGAATGTAGTTCACGGAGATGTTCCCGACACCATCGTAGGCTCTCGGCCCGCCCAAGATGAGGATAACCTCATAGTTCCTCAAGGCATTTTTGAAGTCACCCGGGCCCATTATATCATATTGAACGCTGGAATTCGCCAGTATCCCGCCCACGAACCTAGCGGTGGGCATGTCAGCCTCATTGCTTATTATCGCGACCTTGGGAGCTCTCTCGCCCGACACCCCCGCATACGGAAGGGAGAGCAGGAGGGCAAGGATAAGGGCCGCAGTCCGCAGTTTCATCCCGCCTTGTACCCTCTCCCCTTAAAGACTTTTACGCGACGTTCGGCTACATTCCCCTGATGCTCAGCTCTATTAGCTTCTTTATCTCGTTGGCGTACTCGAAGGGAATGTCCTTGACAACCGGCTCGAAGAATCCGAGGACTATCATTGTTATGGCCTCTTCCTCGGTGAGTCCCCTGCTCATCAGGTAGAAGAGCTTGTCCTCGGCGACCTTCCCGACGTAAGCCTCATGACCGAGCTCCGAATCCAGCTCATCGCTCCTCAGCGAAGGAATCGTCTCGCTGGAGGCACGATCGGACAGGAGGAGGGAATCGCACTGGACGAACCCGCTGGACCCTCTTGCCCCCCTGATTATCTCCACCCTCCCGTAGAAGTTGGTGGACCCGCTGTCCTTGGCCACGCTCTTGCTGATGACCTGGCTCTTAGTATTGGGGGCCAGGTGCTTTATTACGACGCCAGCATCGTGCCTCTCCTCCCCCTTGACGAAGGAGAGGCCGACGTTCCTGGCGGAGGAGCCGGCCCCCTTAAGGTATATGACCGGCCTCACCGCCGTGTGCTTGCTCCCCATCAGGGACTCGACCCACTCTATCTTGGCGTCACTCATGACCATACCCCTCTTGGTGGGGAGGTTGATCACGTGATTTGCCCAGTTCTGCATGGTGGTGATGCGCACCTCGGACCCGGGATAGGCCCACACCTCGGTGACGCCGTAGTGCAGGGCCTCCCTTATATAGGAAGGCGCGGAGCAGCCCTCTATGTAGTGGACCTTCGCTCCCTCCTCTGCTATCACTATGGTGTGATCCGCTTGGGCCACCGGCAGGGATCTCATCACAAATAGCGCGCTTATGGGAAAAGGGACCTCTACCCCCTCTGGGACGTATATGAACGTGCCCCCCGCCCACAGGGCGTAGTGCAGGGCCAGTATCTTGTTCTCCTCGGGGCCAGCCAGCCTGGCGAAGTAGTTCCTCACAAGATCCTCGTGTTCCTTGATCGCCCTGTCAATGGGCATGGCAATGACGCCTAGGGACTTGAGCTGCTCTGAGAAGGTCTGATAGACTATCGACGAGTCCACCTGAACCTGCATGCCGGCCAGCATCTCCATTTCCTCTTCAGGGAGTCCTAAGGCCTCCAGCGTTTCCTTGACATCAGGAGGGAGCTCCTCCAGCCTCTCCGCCCTCTCGGCTGGCGAGAAGTACTCTAGGGACCCGAAGTCCACCCTGACGTGCCTGGCGTGCTCAGGCATGTCCAGCTTGAAGAACAGTCTCGCGGCCCTCTCTCTAATCTCTCTGAGCCAGTCCGGCTCTCCCAGCTCCCTTGAGATCTTGCGGGCCTTCTCCACTAGGAACTCCTCAGTAAGGGTCAACCCACCACCACCTCGAAACCCCTCTCCTGTATCCTCTCGAAGAGCTCACTTCCCCCGCTGGCCACGATCCTGCCTCCGTACAGGACGTGAACCCTGTCTACCTTTAGGTGTCTGTAAAGCCCACCCGTATGCGTTATGACCAGCAGGGTTATCCCCTCACTCACAGCCCTGTTGAGCAACTCACCCATGGTGTTCAGGGAGTCCACATCCACGCCGGAGTCGGGCTCGTCTAGGATGGCCAGCTTCGGCCTGAGGGCGAACATCTGCAGCAGCTCGAACTTCTTCCTCTCTCCGCCCGAGAAGCCAACATTGACCTCCCTATCTAGGAACTCCTCCGTGAAGCCCAATGCCTCCAGATACTCCCCAATCCTCTCCCTTACGAACTCCATGACGTGCTCCCTGAGAGGAGTGAGCGGCTTCTCCCCGGTCCGCTTCTCAAGCAGTTTCGAGAGGAACTCCAAGACCTTAAGACCCTCTATCTCCACTGGGTTCTGGAATGCAAGGAAGATGCCCATGCGGGCCCTCTCGTCCGGGGGGAGTCCAGTGATGTCGCGCCCCTCGAAGATGATCCTTCCCCCGGACACCTCGTAGGCTGGATGGCCCGCCACGGTGAGGGCCAAGGTCGACTTCCCCGATCCATTGGGGCCCACGACTAGGTGTACTTGACGCCTGTCAACCTCCATGTTGGCCCCCTTTATGATCTCCTTCCCTTCCACGCGTACTCTCAGATCCTCCAGCCTGAGCATTTGGTGCACCATCACCCATCCCCATCAACTCTTTTTACCTTCACTGCACAACGATAGTTATCGAAGCAGCGTTATAAAGTTGAGTGGCTTTCCGGGTCGGTGAGCCTCCCGAGTTCATGACCTCCGGCCCAGCCTCCCTTATCTCACCGCTGATTGCACATTTATGATCAGCTCGAGCGCTGCCGCGCCGACGGTTCACCTTTATTTGATCCCAGTAGCCCCGGTACCTATGGATCTGGGACTGTCCGGAAGGTTAGCCGTAGTCACTGGAGGCAGCTCCGGCTTGGGTAAGGCTGCCGCGGCCTCCCTGCTCAGGGAGGGTGCCGAGGTTCTAATAGCCTCGAGGAACGAGGATAGGTTGAGGCGAGCGGCCGAGGAACTCTCTATCCACGGGACGGTACACTACCATAGGACCAATCTGACGGATCCGAGGGATGTGGAGTCCCTCTTCAGGAGGTCCGAGGAAATGGGAGGGGCCGACATATTGGTGATCAGCTATGGAGGACCGAGGATCGCTAAGCTGCCCGAGCTCAGAGATGAGGACTGGTACGATGCCTTCGACCTGCTCGTCATGAGCGTGGTCAGGATGGCCAGGCTCTTCGGCCCGAGCATGAAGGGCAGGGGTTGGGGTGGGGTGGTACTCATCACATCAGTCGCCATCAGGGAGGTGAACATGAACATACCACTGTCCTCTAGCGTCAGGCTTTCCCTCGCCGGGCTCGTGAAGGTCCTGTCGAGGGAGCTCGCTCCCGAGGTGAACGTAAACGCCGTGCTGCCCGGACACTTCATGACAGAGAGGCAGCTGGAGCTCCTCAGGTCCAGGGCCAGGGAGAGGGGTCTGACCCTACAGGAGATGGAGGAAGAGGCCGCTAGGGAGGTACCACTCGGGAGGTTCGGCAGACCGGAGGAGCTGGGTGATCTCGTGGCCTTCCTCGCCAGCGAGAGGGCCAGCTACATGACTGGGTCGCTGATACCGGTGGACGGAGGTCTCCTCAGGTGCATTCCGTGAGGCGATCTCAATGACCGACTGGATCGATCTCTTGGAGAGGTTATCCACCGCTCCCGCTCCTCCCGGCTTCGAGGACGAGGTCAGGAATGTCCTCCGGGAGGAGCTGAGCAGCAGCGTGGACCGGCTGTTCACGGATCCCTTCGGCAACCTGTACGCGGTGAAGCGCGGCGGGACTGAGGATAAGCTGATGGTCGCGGCGCACATGGACGAGGTTGCCCTGATGGTCAGGTACGTGGAGCCCGAGGGTTTCCTCAGGGTGACCAATCTGGGTGGGCTGAATCCGGCGCAGCTTCTCGCCCAGAGGGTTATCGTCCACGGCCGGGTGAGGCTCAGGGGTGTTGTTGGAACCATGCCGGTGCACTTGGGTAAGGAGGAACCGCCGAGCATGGAGGACCTCTACGTTGACGTGGGGGCCGTGGATTCCTCGATTCTGAGTCGTCTAGGGATCAGACCCGGCACCCCAGTCACCTTCGATGTACCGTTCCTCCACCAGCCCGACACAGGGGCGGTGATCGGCAAGGCACTGGACGACAGGCTCGGCTGCCTGGTGCTGGCCGAATCCCTCAAGAGGATAGAGAGCCCGGAGATGACCGTTTATGCTGTGTTCACCTCCCAGGAGGAGAGGGGCATGAGGGGAGCTACAGTGGCCGTCGACAGAGTGCGGCCGGACCTGGCCTTGGTGCTCGAGGGGACCATCGCTTCGGACGTGCCGGGAGTCCCGGCCCACAAGCGCGTAACGCGTCTGGGCGGGGGTCCAGCCGTAAGGGTGATGGACAGGACCGTGATAGTTCAGGGGTGGCTCTTGGAGGAGATCCTCCGCAGGGCCGAATCACTCGGCATCCCACACCAGCTCCAGCTATCGCCTACCAGTGGCACGGACGCCGCGGCCATAAGCGTCGGGGGAGGGGGTACTCCTGTCGGGGTGATCTCGGTTCCGACCAGGTACATCCACACGCCCTCCAGCCTCGCGAGGGTCAGGGACATAGAGGACACGATAAAGCTGGTCAGCTCGCTCGTCGAGTCGCCACCTAGGCGCTCAGGGTCACCCTGAGCCTGAACTCCATCCCCCTAGTCTCCATCTCCCTCAGGAAGGGGATCGGCTCCACCACCTCCTCCGGATAGTGAACTCCCGGCTCCTGTATCAGCCCGAGGGCCAGCCACTGGGCCGCCAGGGATGCGGGACTCCCCACCAGCAGCGCCTGGGCGCTAGCGTTCCATCTCTCGCTCCACCTTATCTTGGCCACCACCACCGCCTCGACTCCCAGATCCCCCCTCCAGCCAGAGGCCTTGGCGATCATGACGTCATAGTCATTGGGCCTCACCTCGACGCCCTCCAAGGAACGCCTCACGAGCTCGGCTACCAATCTCCTAGGGACTATCTCGACACCGTCGAGCTCCACGGACTCGGTCTTAGTCAGTCCCAGATCGTGCAGCAGCTTGTACTTCAGCAGGAGATCCCTAGGGAATGAGAGCTTATAGTCAACGAACCTGACTCCCCTATCCTTGAAAGTCATAGCGAGGGAGTAGACCTCCGGGTGCTCCACGTAGTAGACCTCCTGTCTCCCCACTGGGTCCGGAAAGTTCACCTCCTCCAAGCCAGAGAAGGGTTCCACCAGCCTGATCCTCCCGTCATCCCACACCTCAGCCGGCTGCTCCAGCTCGTCGAATATGGTCTCAAGCGAGTAGGGAACGGGGAGGGGAATGCCCAGCGAATCGTAATCATTAAGGTCAATCCATCCCTCCCTAAGTGTTATCCTCTCAACCCTCTCCAGCTCCCTCACCGCCAGGGAGGCCATCACGTTTATCAGGCCAGGGCTTCCTCCCATCTCCACAAGGGCCGCTATCCCCCTGTCCATGAAGGCCCCTTCCAGAGACCTCTGCCATCTGAGGGTCTCCACATCGTCTCCTAGATCCACGTAGCTGATCCCGCTGTCCAGTGCGGCCCTCATCACCGATGGAATGGTGTCGTACAGGGCTGCGTTCAACACCACATCGGCATCGAAACTCTCCAGCACTTGGGAGACCCTTTCCCGATCACGGGCATCGAGGACCCCGAAATGCACATCCTTGGATCCTGTAAGCTTCCTCGCCTCTGAGGAAACTCTTTTTACCTTCCTCTCATCCAGATCACCGACCAGTATGGCCTCCACGTCGGGGCTGATCTCGTCATCCGCCAGGTCGAGCACTGCGGCCCTCCCCATTATGCCGCATCCTATAACCGCTATTCTCATCTCATCACTTCCCAAAGGGTTCAGACACTAGGGATGCGGTGACCGAATACCATATTTTTTCGACGGAGGTCAAGAGAACCCCCTGTCGATCGTCTGATTTGGGCGTTCTTGCAACTTTTATGAACGAAACGCCATTGAAATTGAATGTATTAACCATATTTAACCGATAGCCTAAATTATATAGATTTTTATTGTAAAGGGTTCCTCTATCCAGATGCCCATGAGGATGACCCCCAAAAACGCCATTAGTCTCGCACTGTTGGTCCTGATCCTCCTGGTAGGGGCCCTCTCTCTATCCGGCATGGTGCCAGTTTTTGGAGGGGAACCGAAGGTCGACTTGAAGATCCACTACCGGAGGCAGATCATATCAGCGGCCTACAAGGTCTACGGTCGGCCCGAGCTGAAGTTCTGGGTCGCCAAGACCGTGGTGAGGAACGTGGGCCAAGTTCCAATAAGGAATCTGAAGATAAGCTACTACATAGAGGGCTACACTTCTTGGTCCACTCCCATAAAGTACGACGAGGTCCCACCGGGAGGGGCTGTGGTGGACCTCTACTACCCGAAGCTCCCGAAGAAGGTGGCCCAGCAGACCTCTCCCGTCCCCACGAGCCTCTACATTAAGATCTCCTACGACAAAGGAGGGAGGAGGGAGGAGATAGTCGAGAAGAAGAGCCTTGAGGTGCTCGGTATCCACGACATGGTCTACTCGGGGTTGCCCCCCGAGGAGAGCACCCCCTCGTTCCAGGACGTCTTCAGCAACGCCCCACTGCTGGCCGCCTGGGTCACCCCCACCGATCCGGTGGTCAGGGAGTTCTCCGACTTGGGCAACAAGCTGGCTGGTGGAGCTGGTGCCACGCTATCGGACAGGGAGGCCCTCAAGTCCATGGAGGGAATATGGAACGCGCTGCTCAAGATAGGGGTGACCTACAAGACCGAGCCCAGCGGCTACTGGACGGGCAAGTTCGCCCAGTATGTCAAATTCCCCAGGGACACCATCCTGGACAGGGAAGGGACCTGCATTGACCTCACCCTCATGTACGCCAGCCTGGTGGGCGCTCAGGGACTGGTGGATACCTACATAGTCCTGGTCCCTGGTCACGCCTTCCCGATAATCAGGCTACCGCAGAGCGGCGCCATGATACCCGTGGAGACGACCATGCTAAACAGCGGGGCCTCCCTCCAGCAGGCCATCCAGACGGCAGCTGTCAACTGGCAGCGGAAGTTCAGCAGGGGCCCCTACCTCATAGTGGATGTCAAGACATGGCAGGCCTCCGGCGTGACGCCCCCCGAGCTGCCGCCCCTCCCGCCAGACATACTCGAGAAGAAGGGGATAAAGCAGGCCCTGATGAATTACATAAACGCGGTGGGAGGTGAGCTCAGGCCCTTCTCCACCAACTACTTCACCCTCAAATATCCAGCCTCCTGGACCAGCGACGGAGGTCAGGACGACGAGGGCAACTACAGGCTCTGGACCTCACCCGACGAGGGCATGCAACTCTACGTCTCCTGGACCCCCTTCCAGGGATCCATAGGGGAGTACGTGGCCTACATAGAGTCCATCTACGAGGGGGTACAGAGGGTGGCTGCCAGGCAGGGTCAGGTGGGCAGCTGTCCCTACGTGCTGGCTTCCTACTCGTGGGAATCGGATGGCGTCCCGTGGGCCAGCAACGATATCTACATAGCCTGCAAGGGAGTGGGGGTACACCTGTCCCTCATGGCCCAGAAGAGCTACTGGGATGAAGGAACGGCCAATGCGGTCTGGGAGAGGGTGCTGAGCACATTCTACCCCACGTTCGCCTTGGGAGGTTGATTCCATGATGGGAAGGTGGAGGACGATGAGAGTCAGAGGCTCGCCGGTGATGCTCATATTTCTCCTGCTGATGGCGTCATTCTCGCTGCCAGCCGCGGCCCAACCCCTGCTTGGGGAGCCCAAGGGGATAGAGCTGCCCATGAAGCTCGAGGTGGATGACCTGATCAACATGACCGTGAGGGAGACCGGGGTGGTGCTGGTCAAAGAGGAGGTCAAAGCTACAGCTACCGGCTACCTATTCCTCAAGCAGCAGTACCCGATGGCCTTCCTCTTCAAGAGATTCATCCAGATAGACAAGTCTAGGGCCGAGCTGGAGAACCTCACCGTCAACTTCGACGACGTGAACAGGAGGGTGACGGCCAGTTACGCGGCCTTCGGCATGACCGCCAAGAGGGAGGGCAAGTGGGTCCTCACCTTGGAGGGGAACGCTAAGCTCACAGCTAGGTCAGGAAACACCCTGATCTTCACGTACATGTATCCCCTTCCACTGGGCGGCAAGAAGACCACCGTGGTAACGGTGCACCTTCCGGCGGGCGCGACCGACATCTCAGTGACCAAGGACGAGGCGGGCTTCACCAAGATAGCCTACAGGCTGCCCTCATCATCGGCTGGCGGTGGAAACCTGGTGATATACGCGGTGCTCGCTGTGCTGGTAGTTCTTCTGATCCTGAACGTGGTCCTGAGGGATGGACTGCCCGGCCTGTTCAGAAGGGGCGGGGCCGGAGGAGGGACGCCAGAGTCCCAGCCCCAGGCCCAGGAGACCTCCGGGCCTGCATCGAGCCAGTAAGGCTCCCCGGCCCCCAAATCCATTTTTCATACATTTCCTGAGCTTAGATCGGCACGGTAGTGGGAACGGAGGAGGGG
>JALWYH010000048.1 GCA_027078475.1 Thermoproteota archaeon | reverse complement strand
ATACAGCGGGAGGCCTCGAGCAAGGCACCGATCAGGATAGGGGAGGCCGTGGAAACCACCGCGGGGAGGCTCAAGGCCAAGTACGTCATCCACGCACCGACGGTCGAGTCACCCGGGGGCAGGAGCAGCCCCGAGTTCGTGAGGGAGGCGGTCAGGGCTGCTCTGAGGAAGGCGGAGGAGCTGGGTCTCAGGAGCGTGGCCTTCCCCGCCATGGGGGGCCGGCGTGGGAGGGGTGCCCGTGGATGTGGCGGTCAGGATAATACTGGAGGAGGCCCTGAAGTCAGGCCTGGAGGAGATCGTTCTGGTCGCCTGGAGCGAGGAGGACTTCGAGACGTTCCAGAGAGTCGCGGCCCAGATGGACGTTGAGGCCTCCCTGGGTGAGACCCTGTGACCGACCAGCGGGCCCGAACTGTAAAATTAATATAGAGGGCTCATGACCTTCTAGGTGGCGGGGCGTAGCTCAGCGTGGCAGAGCGGCCGGCTGTAGAGGGCGCCGGGCGGCGCTCCGTCAGCGGCCCGCTCTCACAGATACCGGCAGGTCGGGGGTTCAAGTCCCCCCGCCCCGACCACCTACTCTCCTCATCACGAAGGCGCCTAGCAGGGTCCTCTCCAAGTCCCTCGAGAGGATCTCCTTGGAGGCCCTCTCTAGGCTCCCGGGATCCATCATCTTGACAACCTTGTATACCAGCCTCCTCAGCGAGTCATGCTCCTCGCACGCCAAGAAGAGGTCCTCATCAGCCGCCTCGACACCCCTCTGGATCAGCCTGTAAACGGGGAGCATCACGTCACCGGAGAGTAGGTGCTCGCTTATCTCCGTAAACTCCCTCCTGAGGGTGGACAGGGCGCTGGCCAGCTCCCTATCATCTATCTCCTCCCCACGATCGAGTTTCGTCAGCACTTCCCTCAGAGTGGGTGGGAGCTCATCCAACCGTCGGGTCATCCCGGAGGTGTAGGGGTAAAGATTACATAAGTTTGAGCTCAAGGACTGAGGGGGGATGAGGGCCGGCCGGCTTACCTTACCCTTTTGAGCTCCCCGGAGGCGATGATGATGTGGTCCTCCCCTGACCCCCAATCGACGGCGACGGTGACAGTTTATAGTAAAGGCCCCCGGATCCTCGTGAATGAGACCGGAGTCCCTCTTGATCCTGCTGACGACCTCGCTCATATCAGTGGCTGCCCTATGGTACTGGAAGCCCGAATTGGATGAGATATTCTGGTTGCTCGTGCTCGTGGTCTGGATATCCATCGTCGTGTTCTGGATCTCGAAGATGGTTGCCAGATGGCAGAACCTCTACGTGGCCAGGAAGGTCATTCACATCCTCTCCGGAGGCGTTGTCGCCGCGCTCGCTCCTTATCTCTTCAGATCACCGGCGATACCCCTCATCGGTGGGATGGGAATGCTGGCACTAACACTCCTCCCGAGAATCAGGGGGAGGAGGATGGACTGGTTCCAAGTCGAGGGAAACCATGGGGAGGTCTACTTCTGCCTGACGTGGACCTTGGTTATGGTGGGCCTGTGGTACGTGGACCTAAACGCCGGGGTGGCAGCCGCTCTCTTCATGTCCTTAGGCGATGGAGTGACGGGGATAGTTAGGAACGTCGTCTACAGGAGATGGAGCAAGGGGCTGGCGGGAAGCGTGGCCATGCTGCTGGTCTCCCTCCCGGTGGGTATTTTCTACAAGGGAGCCGTTGGTGCAGTGGCCGCGGTGGTCGCCACCCTAGTGGAGAGGTGGCCGAGAGTCGATGACAACCTGACGGTGCCCCTGGCTGCGGCGGCGGTCATGCTGCTGGGTGATGTCCTTTGATGAGGGATGGAAGCGGGGGGGTGGAGGGAAGGAAG
>JALWYH010000047.1 GCA_027078475.1 Thermoproteota archaeon | reverse complement strand
AGTCCCTCCTCCACGGCGACCTCGTGGAGCCTTTCATCTCCCGTGAAGAACTTCTCAGAGCCGATGTACTTAGCTGAAGCTATCTGGAGAGCATCCGCCTCGTAGATGTGATGCCTCTCCACTAGGAGCCAGGAATCCCTCAGAACCCTCAGCTTCAGGGGTACGATCGATGTGATCCCGAGCCTGACCATCCTCTTGGTCTCCCCCAGGAACCTCCTCCTAACTATGTCGTACTCCTCGATCCTACCTAACCTCCTAGCCCTATCGATGGCTCCCAAGAACTCCCCTATGTTCCACAGGCTGAACGTGATCCTTGTCTCACCGGAGTAGGCCCTCAGGTAGAGGTTCCTGATGATCTCGCTGCCCGGCTCTAGGATGTACCTCTTAATTATGGCGCTGGTGTCGAGATAGGCTAGAGCCGCGCTCATCCCTCATCTCCCTTACCAGATCGCTCACAGTACCTCCAGCCCTCACGGGCTCGAAATCGAGTTCTATAACTTCCTCGTCAATGAGCTCGCCTAGGGCATCAATTATCTCGCTATCAAGCTCCTCCCTTATCAGATCCTCCAGGTACCTCGAGATTTCCACGCTCCTGCTTCTAGCGCGCTCCTTCAGCCTCTCCCACAACTCCCCATCTATGTAGATGCTCGTCTTCACCCTCCTCGTCATCGCCTTCCACCTACCGCTCTCGGCACCGGATATAAGTATTTAGGTGTATTAGGTAAGATAGGTAGAGTAGGTAGGGTGAGTAAGGTAAAACCAGCAAGCACGGTGTCGCACCTTTGGAGAAAGAGAAGCGGCTGTCAACCGTGACGACTCTATTACAATAGGGGATCCTTCTCCCACAGAGGGATCATGGAGTCGCATCGAGAACGCTGTGCGAATTACTGGCCTGCGTGTTCCCAACGCCCCTTACCCCTCGAGGCAATTCTCCCACCCTGATTGCGGGAGCCATTTGAATCCCAGGTGACCATCAATGTTAAGGGCAGCCCGTTCCACCCAACACAGTTCACTCCCTATAACTTGGCTGACCGACTCTAGGGAAGGACCTCCATCTTCCCCACCACGAGTGAAGTACTCGATCCCGAGGAGACCCTGTCAATGTCCATCCGGGGCCATTTCTGCCTAGAATGGCTCATGCTGTGAGTCATAATTCATACTAATTTGACTCATAGTAAGAGTCAGTTCAGTAATGTGCGGGGAGGTCCAGTCGGTCAAGGGGTGGGAGAGGTTCGTGCGCTACCTGCTGAGGGTCAGGAAGGTCAGGATGATAGTGATGGCAGCTCCTCTAAGCTGATGGACGAGGAATGCGCCACTCCGCTCACCGGGAGGCATGTGAATGTGAGCATAGAAATCCTTCCCCTGAGCTTCAGGGAGTTCCTGAGGGAAAGGACCGGACCAGGTGAGATCGCTGCTCGACGATTACCTAGAGTTCGGTGGTTTCCCCGAAGTGACCCATGACCTAAGGGAGGGAGACCCGAGTCAGTTCAGGAGGAAGGTGGGATCCCTCGTCAAGGCCTCCAAGGAGCTGAAGTGCGGAAGGCCGTTCTGATCATGATGAATCAGGAGGGTTTCCTAGAGGAGGCCAAGGTAGGGGGAGGATGATCCCCTTGCGGAAATGGCTTCTGGGCTTTGAGCCTGGACTGAGGTAACACGGCGACTTGGTGAGCTGAGACTAAGGGAGATACAAGTCAGGCCTCAAGCGGGAACCACCTCCTCACCCCCACCTCGAACACCCTCCCCGGCACTTCCGGCAGCCAGACCTCCATCTCCCCATGCGAGAACTCGGATCTCACCTTGACCCTGTACCCGGAGCGCCATCTCGACACGGCCTCCACCTCTACGGGCAGGCCCTCACCCAGCACCACGTCCTCGGGATAGAATCCGATCATCAGCCTGCCCAGCCCCTCCCTGTACCCGACAGAGAGCCTGCCGGCTCCGTAGATTCCGGGGGCGACCTCTGACAGCTCCACCACATTGGCCCCGAGGAAGGAGGCCACGAAAACCGTTCGGGGATCGTTAACCACCTCCTCCACGCTTCCCTCCCTCACGATCCTCCCCTCGTTCATGACCGCCAGCCTGTCGGCTATGGCCATGGCCTCAGACTGGTCGTGCGTCACGTGTATGGCCGTGAACCCCCTCTCCTCCTTCAGCCTTCTTACCTCCCACAGTAGCTCCTCCCTCAGCTTGGCATCGAGCGAGCCGAAGGGCTCGTCCAGCAGGAGGATGCGCGGATCCGGCGCCAGCGCCCTGGCTATGGCGACCCTCTGCTGCTGGCCGCCGGAGAGCTGGTGCGGATACCTGTCCTCCAGTCCCTCCAGCCTGAGCATCCCGAGCACCTCCTTGGCCCTGCTCCTGGCCTCCCTCCCCGGGATCCCCCTGGCCTCCAGTCCGAAGGCCACGTTCTCCAGCACGGTCATGTGGGGAAAGAGAGCCAGGTCCTGGAAGACCATCCCAACCTCCCTGCTGGAGGCGGGCGTCTCGGTCACGTCCTCGCCGTCGAATAACACCCTGCCCTCGTCTGGGATCTCCAGACCGGCGATGATCCTGAGCAGGGTGGTCTTGCCCGAGCCGCTGGGCCCCAGGACCGCGGTCACCATCCCGTCGGGGGCCCTTAGCTCGACACGATCGAGCGCCACCACGTCGCCGAACCTCTTCCTGACCCCATCGACCTCTATCGTCGCCAAGCCCATCACCCACACGCCGGACGGCCGGTAGCCGCGCCGATCTCATTGAGCAGGATCAAGGGATTAAGGTATCCCCGACCCGCAGATCGGACCCCACCACCGGCTCATTCGCCCCCAGCTCCTTCTCTGAGCCACCTCAGCCTCGATTCCACGGCCTCCATCAGCCAGAGGAACAGCCAGGTGAGGCCCATCACCACCACAGAGGCGGCCGAGGCCATCTGGAACCTCCGGGCGCTGGAGTAGTGGAGGGCAGCGACCGTTAGGGTCATGGTCTCGGGGGTGGAGAGGAGGGCCGATGCCGACGTCTCCGAGAGGGAGATGGCAAGGGAGTAGAAGGCCGAGGAGAGCACGGCCGGCATGGCCGCCGGGAGGATCACTCTGAAAACGGCGTCCAGCCTCGACAGCCCCAGGGTCTCCGCCGCCTCCATCAGGTGGGGGGACAGCCCGCCAACCCCCGATTCCAGCATCCTCAGGGAGAAGGGGAAGGCGATCAGGAAGTGGCTGAGGATCATAGCGATCCAGCCCGGTATCCCGGCCCTGGAGCTCAGCAGGAGGAAACCCAGGGCCAGGGTTATGGAGGAGGTACCCAAGGGGGGGATGGACAGGAAATCTGCCAGTCTCAGGGCCCTCCTGGAGAGCAGGAGGACCGAGGACAGGGTTAGGGATATGAGGGCGGTCATGACGGCGTAGTACAGGCTGTTTACCACTGGCCTCAGGGGCGAGATCCCTAGGACGGGATCGTAGGAGGGGCTGAGTAGCCTGAAGTAAACTATGGGGCTCAGCCTCCCGGTGAACGGGTTGTAGAGGGACCTGAGGACCAGGTAGGCCATGGGATAGGCCGACATGATGGCCAGGGCGTATGGGAGGAGTACCACCCTCATTCCGGCTGGCCTGCGCCTCCTCACCTCCAGGGAGCGAGCTTCCCTGACCCTGCGGGTGAGCAGGAGGGCTAGAATCATCGTGACCGCGAGCTGGAGTAGAGCCGCCGCGGAGGCCCTCTCCCCGTCGAGGAAGACCTTGTACAGGGAATATATCTCCACCTCCAGTGTCCTGCTGCCCGGACCACCGAGGAGGAGGGGAACGGCGAAGCTGGTGAAGCTGAGGACGAACGTCAGGGCGAACCCGTGGGAGACCCCCCTGAGGGCCAGGGGCACTATGATCCTCCTCCATATCATCCTCCTGCTGGCCCCCATGACTTGGGCAGCCTCCTCCAGGCGCCTGCCAACCGGCAGGAGGGAGGAGGAGACCAGGGATGCGCAGAACCCGAAGTTGAAGTAGGCGTTGGCCAGCGATATGGAGGTCAGCCCGGGAGGGAGGAGGCCCGACCTGACTATGAGCAGGAAGGCCAGGGCGACGGAGACGGTGGGCATGGTGAAGGGTAGGAGGGTGAGGGCCTCCACCAGCCTCCTGCCCCTGTACTCGAAGGTGGCGTTCACGTAGCCTAGGGGGACGCCCAGCGCAACGGCCACGGCCGATGCGAGGAGGGATTCCTCAAGAGAGAAGATCAGTGCGGCCCTTATGCCCGGGTCCGCCACGACCTCCGGCAGGTGGGGCAGCCCGGCCAGGAGGAGGGGTGCTAGAGCTATTCCCCAGATGGCCGGGGGTATGAGGGCCGAGGCATGGGCGGCCAACTCGTCCCCGGAGATCCTCCTCCCACCCCGGAGCAACCCATCACCGCCGGAACCGCGCCTGGGAAAAGATAATGGTGATGGCCCCCGCCACGCCATCAGCTGGCCCGAACTCCCAGTGATCAGGAATCACTCCTCCAGGAGCCTGCTGAGCCTGTCCACCTTCTCCGACAGCTCCCTGATGGTCCTCACCAGCTCTTCCCCGCCCTCCCCGCGTGATCTCATTAGGATCCAGGCTATTCCGAGGGCTGCGATTCCCAGCAGGGCCACGGCCACGATCTCCTGCTCCACCACGATCCCCACCATCCTGAAGCCCGCGTAGAGGACCATCACCCCCAGGAAACCCATTATCAGGATCGACAGCTCCGATCTCCCCCTTGGCGTGCCTCCCTCTCTCTCACCTTCCCTCTCACCTCTCCTGGCTTCCAGGTGAACCAAGACGCCCAGCGAGGGTAGCAGCACGGCGCTGGCCAGCGCCCCCACCCCCGACAGCGCCGACAGGTCCCGGGCCCCGGCCCAGTAGGCCACCCCGGCGATGATCAGGAATAGGACGGTGAGGAGGGCAGAGAGGATGAGAAGGCCCCAAGTCAGGCTCTCCCTCAGACCCTCAAGAGGCTCCATCCTCACCGCACACCTCCCCTATCCGCTCGAGGTCCAGCCTCAGGTTCAGGTTCCTGACCTTGTAGTAGCGCAGGGCCCTCCCCCTTCCCTCGTCCAAGACGAGGCTGGAGGAGACCACTCCCGCCCTCTCCAGCACCTTCAGGTGAACCTTCGCCAGCGCCCTGCTCACCCCAACCGCCTCCGCTATCTCCGATAGATACATCTCCCCCCTCCCGGCGAGGATCGCCACGATCCTGAGCCTCAGCTGGTGACCCAGCGCCGAGAGGAGCCTCGCCAGCTCCTCGCATGTCATCCATCATTGTCCCCGTAACTAAAAAATTACATAATAATATAAAGATTACTTCCGACGAGAGGGGTGGAAGATAGTGAGGGTCTATGGGAAAAGAGGGAAAGGAGGACGAGGCAGGAGGGATTCAGGAGCCGACGGCCTTCCTCCAGTCGTCCAGCCACGTCTTAAGGTTCTTCCCTATCTCCTCAGGGGTGAGTACCTCATTGAACAACCTTATCTTAGTGGGATCGAGGGCGTACCTCCTGTACTCCTCCGGCAGCTTCACGTTCCGGTTTGCAGGGTACATCCAGTTGTTGAGCGGGATGTACCTCTGGACCTCCTCACTTATGAAGTACTCCACGAACTTCTCGGCCAGCTCCCTGTGGGGGGCGTTTCTCACCACCCCCAGGCCCTCTATCTGAAGCCATCCCCACTGTTGCCCGTTTAGGGTGATCAGCGCGGCCCTGTACCTGGTCTCGTTGTAGAAGTGGTAAGAGTAGGCCCCGTCGGTCCCGTAGCTCACTACTATGGGCCTGCCCTGCTTCTCATCCAGGAAGATGTCATAGGCGTCCCCCCAGCTACCGGTCACCAGCAGGCCGTTGGCCTTGGCCTCCTTCCACCAGTTCCTCCAGTCCCCTCCCTTCAGCCTGTAGTAGGCTATCTGCCACAGGAGGAAGTTGAGACCCGTGGAGCTCACCGTGGGATCCTCGGTCACCAGCTTGGAAGCGTACTCCTTGGTCGCGAGCCTCTCGAAGGTGAGCCCCGTCATCCTCCCGGGCTGGATCCTCTTACTGTCATAGACGAAGGCTATAAGGCCGTAGTCGTATGGGATGACGTGGTAGGTAGGATCCAGCGATTTGATCAGCCAGTCGTGGATCACACCGATGTTCCGGGGCCTGAACTGCTCCAGCACGCCCTCCCTGAGGGCCTCATGCACCAGCACGTTGTCTATCCCTATGACGACGTCCGCCCTGGGGTGATCACCCTCCTGCACCACGGCAAGCAGGGCCGTCCTGGCATCGTCGAACTCCCTTATCTCAACCTTACAGTTGTACCTGCGCTCGAACTCCTCGAACACCGCCCGCCTGGTGGCGTTGGGATCGTCCCCCCACTTGAGGAGGCTCTCGTAGGTGTAGATCACCAGCTTCCTCTCGCCCCCGGGCTTGGAGGTCAGGTACCAGTAGGAGGCGCCAAGCACCACTATCACGGCTACAGCTAGGATCACCAGCGCCCTTCCACTCAACCTCATCGATCCCACACCCTCCAGCGGGCACTGGAGGGGCCGCCAGCATAAGGAGCTGCCGCGGGCACGCTCCCTACGCCGGCATTACCCGGATCAGGTTCGAGGGGTCGGCGGCAGTCTAGCCGCCCTCTCAGCCGGGTTC
>JALWYH010000046.1 GCA_027078475.1 Thermoproteota archaeon | reverse complement strand
GGGTTGACTAGGGCGTCCACCTCCACCTTGGTGATGTCGCCGTGCACTATCACTATCTTGGGCATCGCCCATCCCCTTCCACTATGTGAGGTGAGGAAATTTAGTGATTAGGTCACCTCCTCGAGATCGCCGGGCCTGAGCATCCTCGGAACACCCGCCTCTATCCGGTACTCGGCCCCGCATTTCTCGCAGATCAGCTTGCCCGAGAGCACCTCCAGGCTCATGCACTCCACGCAGAGGGATGGATCCCCGGGCTCCCCACCAACGAAGGCGCACCACTTCTCGCAGAGCGGCTTCTCGGGAACACTGGGAAGCCCGTCGACCCTCTCCTCTTGGTACACCTCCAGCTTCAGGGGGAAGTGATGGCACTCCGGACAGGCCAGAAGATCCAAGAGCCTTCTCCTCAAGCGATCACCTTCAGTATGTCAGGTAGGTCGCTCAGACTTTTAACCATGCCATCGGCATCCGGCGTCTCGACTCCCTCCCTATACATCCAGATGGCCCTCATGCCGATTCCCTTCGCTCCCCTGATATCCTCATACGGGGAATCCCCTATCATCACCGCCTCCTCGGGCCTGGAGCCTAGCACCTCCAGCGCGCGTATGAAGATCTCCCCAACTGGCTTCCTCACGCCGGTCCTATGGGAGGATATCACAGCATCGAAGAGATCGAGTAGCCCCTCCCTCCTGAGCTTCTCCACCACCATCTCGTGGTAGGGGGTGTTTGAGACGATCGCCATCCCGTGCTCCGAGGAGAGGCGCTCCAGCACCTCTCTCCCCCCGGGCTTCAGCGAGGTGAGGTGGATCATGGGCGAGGCGTACGCCTCTAGGTGCTCTTCTCTGATCTCATCCACTCCCAGGAAGCCGAGGAATGATTGAAGTTCGAGGGTGGCGGGTATCTCCACACAGCTTTCCCTTCTCCTCCTATCGAAAACATTGAACAGCCTCATGTAGAACCCGAACGCCCTCTCCTCTAGATCCCGATCCTCCAGAAGACCTTCCACCTTCAGCAGGTTCCTGACCCTGTACCTGTAGTAGACATCCAAATCCGGGGGATCGATTAGGGTCCTCCAGAAGTCGAAGAGGAGGTAAAGCATATTACTTCGAGGCGTCGGAGGATAATAACTTGGCGGAGAGGTGTCCAGATGCCCGATCACAAGTACGAGTTGCAGGTTATAAGGCTCCAGAGAGCGATGAGGGTCCCAAAGGAGTACAAGGAGAAGCTGAAGGATCTGTACGGTAACAAGGTCATATCCAAGTTCTCCAAGGATGCAGTCGACTGTCCCGTAAGAGGAGAGAGGGTGAGTTTTCTCATCTGCATGGGCTGCCCCAACTACGTCCGCAGATTCAAGGGCCTTGTTCACTGCAAGGGGGAGCCCCTAGACGAGTGACCACGATCACCACTATCAGGGCGGTGAGGATGGAGGCGGCGAGGACCGCCATCAGGAGTCTCATCCACTCAGCCCCCGATCTCCTCTCGTAGACCAGCGCTGGAACCTCTCCTTTTCCCTCGCCCCGGGGTGTCCATTCAGTGGCGGGGGTTGGTGATGTCACCACCCCCTTGGCCCGCTCCGGTGCGGCGGATGGTGGGTTCGGTCCCATGAGGTACCACGGCATGCCGGCCATGAAAATGGCCACCAGCACGCCCACGATCAGGCTCTTCACCAAGATCTCCCTGGCCGGAACCGCGCCAGCTATCCTCCTGAGGTAGCTCTCCCTCTCCTCCCTGGTGGCCGGGACCACGAGGAAGGCCGATGAGGAGAGGGTGTAGAGGGTCTTTCTGCCCCTCCTCCCCGCAAAGCCGGGGAGAGGGGAGAGAACACCCGGGGTTGCGGCCGGATCTTGTTCCGGAAAGCAGGAGATTGATCTGAAATCCAGA
>JALWYH010000045.1 GCA_027078475.1 Thermoproteota archaeon | reverse complement strand
CCCTAAGGGACGGCGCGGTCACGCAACCCTCTAGCGAGCTGCCCTCGATCCTCCCCTCATCGGCCACCAAGGAGTCACTGATGCTCGACCGGAGTACCTCGGATCCCCTCATGATCACCGAGTTGGTCACCTTGGAGCCCGTCACCGAGGAACCTCCCTCCAGATAGGTGTAGGATCCGATGGTCGATTCCCTGACTAGGCCCGCCACCACCGCCGGCCCCTCCATCTCAGAGTCCTCTAGGGCCCCGGTTCCGGAGAGGAGTATATCGCCCTCGAGGGTGTACCCGCTGGGCAGGGGCCTCTCCCCACCGATCATGTCATTCATCAGGTATCTCTGGGCCAGGAGGAAGTCCCGGGGCCTGCCGGCATCGACCCATGGGGAGATGGTGACCACCCCCACCCTCTCCCCCCTAGATGCGGCCAGGGTGAGGGCATCGGTCAGCTCGATCTCTCCCCTAGGGGAGAGGGGGACATCCATGAGGTGGTCGAGGATCGTCTGGGAGAGGTAGAATGCCCCGGCCACGATAAGGTTTGACGGTTCCTCCCCCCTTCGGGGTTTCTCCACTATCCTCCTGAGGAGGCCCGAGGAGAGCTCGACCACGCCGAACTCCCAGGGCCTGTCGACGGGCGTCACCGCGACAACGTGGTCGAAGGAATCGGACAGGGACTCTATCCTCCCTATGGAGTCGGGGGGGAGGTATATGTCGGAGTACAGCAGGAGGAAATCATCCCTCACCTCCTCCCCCAGCCTCATCACCGCGTGGCCCGTCCCCATGGGTCTGCCCTGGTCGATCACACGGAAGCCCAGCCGATCGGACAGCTCTACGAAAAGTTCCTTCCTGTAGCTCACAACCGCGTACGTCTCCTTGTCCCTGATCAGGGAGAAATTGAACTCGAAGAGGGTGGATCCGGCTATGGGCAGGAGGGGCTTTGGCCTGGCCTCGGTGGCCGGTCTGAGTCTCTTACCCTTCCCCGCCGCCAGGAGAGCCGCCTTCAACCTCCTGCTCCACCTCTACCGGGATCTCCGGAGCAACCTCGGCCGGCTTGAGGAGGACCATCTTCCTGAGCTCCACGTACTTGATCGGGGCCACCTTAGATGCAATTTTCTGGATCTCGGAGGTAACTGGCACGGGCTCGCCGAAGATGAACGACTTGATCAGCTCCTCCACGGTGTGCTCGGGTATCAGGCTCCTGACGTACTCATCAACCCTCTTCCTTATTGCACTCTTCTGGCTGCTCCTGATCCTGACGGAGGTGACGATAAGGGTGAATACTCTGACCTCGTTACCGTCCTTCGCCACTCCCTCGGACTGGACATCTATCCTAGAGCTCCTCCTCTGGACGATCGACCTCATATAGTCCCTGTTCAGCATCTCCTTGACGAATCTCGCGTATGCCTTGTTTCCGTCGACCTTGAATATCCTGAACCAGAGCTTGTACTTCTCGTGCATGAAGTCCCCCGTGACATCCCTGACGACGACCTCCACGTTCCTATCCATTAGCTTGTCGGGATCGCTGGCGGGCGTCTCCCCTATCCACTGATTAGGGAACACATCCACTGCATAGACCTGGTACCATGTCTTGGCCGGTCCCTTCCTGCGCGCTCTCCTCCGGGGCATTTGAATCCCTCAGCTGCATGGCGGTGCGAGGTATTATAATCTTTTTTGACGGTACGGGCATGTGGCCCCGATGCTGAAAATAGAGAGCGTGACCTTCCGCTATGAGGGGAGTAAGAAGCCGGCGCTGACGGAGATAAGTCTGGACGTTGGTAGGGGGGAGTTCCTCTTAGTGGCCGGTCTGAGCGGCTCCGGCAAGTCCACCCTCCTGAGGCTCCTCAATGGGCTGATACCTCACTTCTACAGGGGGGAGATGAGGGGGAG
>JALWYH010000044.1 GCA_027078475.1 Thermoproteota archaeon | reverse complement strand
AACCTCTCCACGGCATCCCTGTCCTCGGGCCCGACGATCAGGGGGCTCAGTACCCCTCCTACCCCGAGCCTGTCCTCCGCTCTCACTGCGGCCCTCATCACGAGCATGGTAGCCTCGGGGTCGTGCTCGTCCAGCACCACCAGCACGTTCGAGTCGTAGAGCCTGTCCTCGGGGGAGGGAAGGGCCACGACCAGCCTGACCCTGTCGGGGAGCAGCTTCCCAAGCTCCTGAATGAGAGCCCTGATCAGCTCCCTCCAGGGCTTCGCTGCCCTCAGGTTCTCAGCTATTGCAATCATCGTGACGGACAGACCGGCCGCAGCAAAAACGTTTTCGCTAGGGAATGGGCCACTTACCTGGAGGCGCTATCTCTATCACGACGGCAGCACAGGCACCAGATTCCCCGCCCGGGTCCCGCGCATCTCACCCATCTGTCTCGGTCGAGGGATTCTTGAGTGCGTTGCTAGAATCGGGTGTTACAGCAGGATACGGATGTACCGTGCCGGTACTATCCCGATATTACCGTGGCGGAGCCAAGGTTTAATTGAGGTAGCTCCCTTCCCTCAGGCTCAACTGAGCCCTGAGCGAGAGTACCGGTGATGCACGCTTGAAGGTCCTGGTCCACGTGGTAACGGGCAATGGGCACGTGGAACGTCCTGGAGGAGGAAGGCGAGGTCAGGATCCTCTATCACGAAAAACTCTTCGATGGAATTGAACGGGGGGATACGGGCCAACAGGTTATTCGAGAGGCTGAGGGAGGCGCTGGACCCGAACGGATCTCGCTTGTTCTCTTCCCAGCTACTACGGGTGGCTCGATGAGGTGGACAGGGAGATGGGGGGAGTACCTGCGGTCACTCTGCGATCTGCTCCCTCGGGATGAATCCGAGGAGAGGTTGGAGGAAGAGGGTTAGCTCGCGCCACCTCGCGACGCAGAGCGTGAGCGGCGGGACTCCCGGTGACCTATAGAAGACGAGGCAGGGGCGGGACAGGGTGCCGGATCACCCCACGCGAATGGGTGGAGCAAACCATCCGACCCCCTATCGCCCGGCTGTGGACGATCTCGGGGGAAACCTATGTCTATATCTATAATTTTCACCTATAATTTATCCCGGATGGTACTGACGGTCAAGATCTTCGTTGTCGATCCCGCTCTCCCCCTGAAAGAGATAGAGCCCAGGCTAAGGGGGTACAGGCAGATGAGGAAGGAGAAGATCCTGGGCAGGGAGATCGAGGTCGGATCGAGGATAACCGAACTAGGGATGGAGGGGAGCGCGCTGGTCGGTACCTTCGAGGAGAACCTCATCGTATCCACGACCTACGAGGGCGAGGTATTCAGGGTTCCCCTCACCGTGAGAACCAGGTTCGAGCTGGACGCGCCTGGAGAGGTCACACTCCTAGTGGTGGCCGCCAGGAAGGCCAGGGCCAACAGGATAGCTGGCCAGCTGTCCTCCCTCCTGTCGACGGAGAAGAGGAGGGTCATCGCTCAGGAGGCTTGGATTCCATCCGACACCTTGAGGGAGTTCTTCGAGGCCAGGATGGACACGGTCAGGGTGGTCTTCTTCGATAATGTGAGGCTGCCGAACGTGGACAAGCTCTCTTTGTACGGTTCGCAGCTGGCGAGGACAGACCTGTACAGGGAGTACGTCAGGCTCGGAAGGGTGTGGTACGTGATGTTCGAGCCGGAAGACGGTATGGTCGTAGGTTTGACTAGGAACTGCGTCGTTACGTTCTTCTCCAAGCTCAGCATGGAGGACGCGATGGACTTCATCAGGGAGAGGGTGTTCCCCCTAGTGGAGGTCCCCTAGCTCGGCGCGGTTTCATCGGCCAGGGCCAAGTCCTTTCCCCTCACCCCATCTGGTCCTCCGTCGCGATGATCACCCAATTCCGGAGTGGAAGGCATCGCCCCCGGAGATTCCTTGAAATATCACCAGATTCATTCCTAATCAGCGACCAGCGTTGGTGAATCCGGTAGTGCGTCACAAAGATTTATTATAGATTCAGGTGTGTTGTCTCGGTGTAAAATGGTCTCGGTAAGGCTCGTTAACCTCACCAAGCGTTTCGGTAAGGTGTTGGCCGTCGATCACCTGAATCTAGAGATTGGGCATGGAGAGTTCGTGGCCCTCCTCGGCCCCTCCGGCTGCGGCAAGACCACCACGCTCCTGATGATAGCCGGCATCTACAGGCCAACCGAGGGCCACATATACTTCGACGACCGCATCGTCGATGATCTGGAGCCGAAGGACCGTAACGTTGGCATGGTGTTTCAGAGTTACGCCCTGTACCCGCACATGAAGGTCTTCGACAACATAGCCTTCCCACTCAAGCTGAAGAAGGTTCCCAAGGAGGAGATCAGGGAGAAAGTTCGCAGGGTGGCGAGGCTCCTTCACATAGAGGACCTGCTTGACAGGAAGCCCGGTCAGCTGTCTGGCGGTCAGCAGCAGAGGGTCGCTCTTGCCAGGGCCCTGGTGAAGGAACCGGACCTCTTCCTGATGGATGAGCCCCTGAGCAACTTGGACGCCAAGCTAAGGGTGGAGATGAGGGGCGAGCTGAAGAGACTGCAGAAGGACTTGGGAATCACCACAGTATACGTCACCCATGATCAGCTGGAGGCCATGACTATGGCCGATAGGATTGCTGTTTTGAACCACGGGAGGTTGCAGCAGTACGGTCCGCCGGAGGAGCTTTACAGGCATCCCGTCAACATGTTCGTGGCCGGATTCATAGGCACCACCCCCACCAACTTCATAGAGGGGTCCCTAGTCGTGGGAGATCCTCCCAGGTTCGAGTTCGACGGCGTATCTATACCCCTTCCCGGCCTGGAGCTGGGCGACGCCCCATCTCGCGTGGTGCTCGGGATCAGGCCCGAGGACGTGGTGATAGGTGAGGGAGAGCTGGAGGGGGAGGTATACATAATCGAGCCCCTGGGCAGGGAGCTGATCGTCACCATATCCATGTCGGGCGTCCACATCAAGGCCATTACAGGTGTGGACTCCGGCCTGGAGATGAGGAGGAGGGTCAGGTTCTCGATACCACCCGAGAGAGTTTACCTCTTCGATGCGGCCACCGGAAGGAGCATCTTGTAAGTCCGGATCTCGGTGCCAACCTCCTTTCATCTCCATAACGAATTTAAGTAAAAACAATCGTGACGACAAGTCGGTGAAGGAGAGGGTCTCATATGGTTAACCTGAGAGTGAGGGTGGCCGAGATTGCGTTAATCATCATCCTCCTGATGACGATCCTGCCGAGACCCGTCAGGGCGTCCACCTTCACCGTCAACACGCTGGACGATCACAATGATGGGGTTTGCAATTCGGTCGATTGCACCCTCAGGGAGGCCTTGGAGGCGGCCCAGCCGGCGGGAACGTGCGACTGGGGGATTCAGCACATCATAGACTTCTCGGTGTCGGGTACCATAGTCCTAGACCCGGCTCTAGGCCCTCTCCCGGATCTAAGGTGTCCTCTCGTGATCGACGGTGGTGGGAGCGTGACCATCTCGGGCGGGGGCGTGGTGGATCACGCCCTCAACGCATACACATGGGATGACTCCGCCTTCTCCACGGACGAGGTGGTGAGGGGGCTCACCTTCCGGGACTTCACCTCCTACGCCTTGGGGGCCTTCATCTGGGGAGCTCCTTCGGGATCCTTGCTGGTGGAGAATTCCATGTTCCTCTCGTCGCCGGTCGGGATCGTAGTGGAGCCCCATGTGAGCGGCTCCCTAACGACCCTGAGGCAGGTAACGGTGGACGGCGCCTCCCAGTGGGGAGTGGTGATAAGGGCCACCGCGGGGAGGGTGCTGGTGGACTCATCGACGGTGACGAACTGCGGAACCGCCTCAGGAGGGGGAATAAACGTTCTCAGATCGGGTAGTGGCACGGTGACCCTCTCCCATCTGACGGTCAGCGGGAACGGGATAGGGATCCAGGTTTACGCCAGTCCCACCTACGCCGGGTCGTCCGTGACCGAGATAATCTACAGCGAGATCCACAGTAATTCCAGGCAGGGCGTGCTGCTGAATGGCGATGGGCAGCCCGTGAGCCAGGTCTACGTGGGCGTCGACTCCTCCCTGAATTACAGGCATAACGACATCTTCAACAATGGCAGGCAGGGGGTCCTGGTCTACGGCCAGGCATCCGACATATGGGTGTGGGTGAACGACATCGCCGGCAATGCCCAAGAGGGACTGAAGGTGGAGGCTGTCGGAGGAAGCATAAGGGATTTGGACGTTCGGTACAATTTCATATACGACAATCACGGCGCCGGAGTGGTGCTCACCGGTGACGTCACCTCGTCCCTCATCAAGGGCAACAGGGTAGGGGTTAATGGGGCCATGGCCCCACACCCCAACGGAGACGGTCCGGGTCCCCAGAGCGACGGCGGCGTGGTCCTGATTGACGGGCCATCCAACAACGTGGTGGAGTACAACACTGTAGCCTACAGCCACTACCACAACATCCTGATATCGGCCTCGTCGAGCAACCAGATCAGGTACAACAGGATATGGGGGGACCACGCCCTCATCCCCGACGGCTACCACGGCATCGTCGTCTCGGACGGGTCGACCTCGAACGTCATGAGCGATAACACCATATCGAGGCATGTGGCGGAGGGAATCGTCATAATAGGCGATGGTACCGACGGAAACTCGATGATAAATAACAAGATAGGGGCTTATGACGTGAGCGGCGTTTATACGGGTGATCCGGACGACGGCAACGGCGCCGGGATCGCCGTGATAAGCGCCTCGGCCCCAACCGACATCACATTCCCGTTCCCCGTCTACGCCATCACCCCGACCGGGATGCAGCCCGGGCCGGAGAGGACCATCGTCATTGGAAACGAGATAAGGGGGAACAACGGGGACGGTATAATACTGATAAGGACTGGTGGCGACAATGTGGAGGCCAACCTCGTCCAGGAGAACGCAAGGCACGGCATTTACATGATAGCCAGCCACCCAACGTACGTCACCAGGAACCAGCTGCTGGATAACGGCGGGGATGGCATGAGGGTCGAGCCCTTCTACGGAGACCTGGCGTCCCCGCTCGACCCCAACGATGACGTCCTCTCCGGCCTACCCACCCACTTCCAGGATAACACGATCAGGGGCAACGCTGGATACGGCCTGCACATCCTAGACAATGAATGGGAGCCCCTCAGCTACTCCATATCATCCAACACCATCTCCGGCAACTCCGCAGGAGATGCGGTCAAGGAGTGGCTGGGGTACGTGAAGGTCCAGGACGCGCACGGTGATCCGGTCACCGGCCTGACGGTGAGGATCTACCGGGGAGGGGATGATGGCGACTCGGTCCCCGATTACGTGTCCGGGGCCTGGGATGCAGATGGGAGGTACGGGCCCGCTGGCTTCGTCTACACCGACGTGTCGACGTGGTGGCGCATAGTTCAGGAGGAGGCTAGGGGCAGCACGGTCTACGAGTACAACCCCCACACCTTCGGTACACCCGCTGGCAGGCTACTAGGCGCTTACTGGTGGGACGGTGTCTATCCAGTCCCACCCACCGAGAGCGGAGGAGCCTTCAGGTCCCCGCCCCTTTCCGGGGTATGGCGTTACCAGTGGGCCCTGGCCACCTACAGGGCGGAGGAAGCCGGTGAAGGGAGGACGGTGGCCGAGAGGCAGTGCCGCGTCCTCCTCTCCCTCTCGACCTCCCATCGCTGGGTGTCCCCCGGCAGCGAGTTGACGTACAGGCTCAGCGCCGAGAATTATTGCGACCGCGATGTCAAGGTGAAAGTCAGGGTCCCCATTCCCAGCATGGTCGAACCCGGAGAAGTGACCGCCACGTCCGGCAGCGCATCAGTAGATCGGGCGGGCGGCGAGCTCTCATGGGATCTGACGCTGGACGGTTATTCGAATGAGACCCTGGAGATGAGCGCTATCCTGAGCCAAGAGGCACCCTTGGGAGCGGTGATATCCACCAGAGCCGAGGCCGAATGTGATCCCGGATGCTACGTGTCATCCGGGGGCAGCGACGATCCCCTGACTGTGAGCACGTTTGGCGATCCGACGGCCCGGGTGATCGGGGAGGTCGAGAAGGAGGTCATGCCATCGCGCCCCGTGACGGTACCACTCGATCTTGAGGAGCTGGGGAAGGCGAAGGTTCGATTCAGCGGCTGCGAAGGATGGAACCTGAGCATCCGTGGCATGAAGGACGGCTGGGTATCTGGGAGGGGCGAGGTGAGGGCCAGCGCGCCGGCGGATGCCGTGGAGGGGGACTCCTGCACGGTCGTTCTAACACCATCTAGGATCCCGCGCTTCATGTCCGCGGCCGGATTGAGGAGCTTGGCCATCAGGCTGAGGGTGAAGGGCTATCCCAATGTGAGCGCCGCCATCAGACCTGAGAGCGATGAGGTCAGGGAGGGGAGCATCCTCGCCGTGAGCGCGGTCGTGGAGAATGGTGGGACCGCACAGGTCAACTACACCCTCACCCTGAGCCTCGGCGGCCTTTCCCTCCACACGGCCACCACGTCACCGGGTGAACTCAGATCCATTAACGGCACCCTTATTTGGGTATACAGCTCCCCACCCCATTCCAGGCGATATCTGAGGGTCCTCCTCTCGGTCCCGAGGGGGATCAGGTCCGCCGAGATCTCTGGCAGGCTAACCTACACCTGGTCCGGGGGGAACGGTAGCCTGGAGCTGGAGGGGGCCAGGATCAGAGTGG
>JALWYH010000043.1 GCA_027078475.1 Thermoproteota archaeon | reverse complement strand
CGACCTCACCTTCTCGCCTCTGCAGGTCGGCAGATCTCCCAAGAGCGCCGACACCTACGGCCTCCCGGTGGGATTCAAGGCCGCCAGGCTGATGGGGGTGAGACCGGAGGAGGCCGCGTCCAGGATAGCTGGCCGGCTGAATCCCTCCTCAATACCCTACGCCGCCGAGGTGCTGGTGGAGGGCGGCTACCTCAACGTCAGGGTGGACAGGAGATCCCTCTTCAGGGATGTGCTCTCGCTGGCTGCCAGGGAGGAGCTGGGAAGGGAGGAGAGAAGGGGAGAGAGGATCATGGTCGAGCACACAAGTGTGAACCCCGTCCACCCCCTCCACGTGGGAAGCGGCAGGAACGCGATAATAGGGGACTCCTTCGCCAGGATAGTTGAATACCTTGGATGGGACGTGAGGAGGCATTACCTAGTTAACGACTGCAACCTGCAGGTGGCCATCCTGGCGGCTGGCAGGTCCAAGGTGAGGGACCTCAGGCCCAAGGGGAAGCCAGATCACTGGTTCGGCCTGATATACGCCATGGCCAACGCGGTTCTCGAGATAGACAGGATAAGAAGGGGTGAGGTTGAGGAGGACGAGGATGAGGGGGAGGAAAGGAGCATCGAGGAGTGGCGGGAGACCATAGAGAGGGTCAGGGCACAGGACCCGGAGATAGCGGAGGGGATCTCAGAGCTGGACATGGGATACGTCATGGACCTGCTGAAGAGGTACCAGTCCGGCGATCCCGCGGCGAGGGAGGTGTTCAGGGAGGTGGCAGAGTCCGTCCTCAGGGGGTTCCTCCAGACCTTGGGGAGGATGGGCATAAGGTACGACCGGTTCGACTGGGAGAGCGAGCTCATATGGGAGAGCTGGGTCAGGAAATCCTTGGAGAAGCTGGAGGCCTCAGGATACTTGGGTAGGGAGGGAGAGGCCATATACGTGGATCTGGGCAGGGCCGTGAGGGAGAGAGACGACGTTAGGAGGGTTTTCGGCCTGAACGAGGAGCAGGTGAGGGAGCTGGCTGAGGAGGGGAGGCTAGAGGAGGTCGTTCCGCCTAGGTTCTACCTGACTAGGTCCGACGGCACCTGGCTATACACGGGTACCGACGTGGCCTACTCTCTGTACAAGGTGGAGGCCGCGGGGGTTAGCAGGTGCTACAACGTCATCGCAACGGAGCAGACCCTGGAGCAAAAGGAGGTGAGGGCCAGCCTGGCCCTGATGGGGTACGATCCCGATTTTCTGGTGCACTTCGCCTACGAGATGGTCAACCTGGTCGGAGTCAGGATGTCTGGTAGGAGGGCCCTCTACATAACCCTGGACGACCTCCTGGACGAGGCCAAGACGAAGGTGATGATGATCCTGGAGGAGAGGGGGGTTGAAGGCGGCGAGATGGAGGAGATAGCCGAGAAGGTAGCGGTGGGGGCACTCAAGTACGCACTCATCAACGTGTCCCCCACCAAGGTCGTCCAGTTCAGGTGGGAGAGGGTCCTAGACTTCGAGACCAACAGCGGGCCCTTCGTCCAGTACTCCTACACCAGGGCGCACAACATCGTCAACAAGGCGGGCGAGATACCTGAGTCCTTCGATCCCTCCATGTTGGAGTCGGATCTCGAGGTGTCCCTCGCCTACATGCTGGCTGACTTTCCCGAGAGAGTCAGGAGCTCCTATCAGCTCCTGAGGCCGGATCTAATATCCCAGTACGCCAACGGGCTGGCGTCCACCTTCAACAAGTTCTACGAAACCCACCCGGTACTCAACGCCCCCATCGGTAAGAGGGAGGCCAGGCTCTGGCTGGTGCTGGGGGTCAGAGGGGTCCTGGGGAAGGCTCTGGACCTGATAGGTGTCCCCAGGCTTGAGAGGATGTAGGAGATGGTAGGTTAGGTGATCACCCGCCCTCACCCCCCTTTCTCCGTCCACGCCCCAC
>JALWYH010000042.1 GCA_027078475.1 Thermoproteota archaeon | reverse complement strand
GTGCGGCACGCCCCATCGCGTTCAACTCTCGGGATCCCCTCCCCTCTCCCGTTCCATGCCCTTGCTTGCGATTCACGGTGAGTGCGATTTGAGGCTAGGCGATAGAAGGATGAGCCTCCCCTGCGGGGGAACGCCCAAGCCGCCAGCGATTATCGGGATCACGGGCTTGGATGAGGAGCTGCAGGAGTTCGGTCTGAACGTCAGGGGCAGAGTCCTCCACAAGGGGTCAATCTCGGTCTACGCCCTCCTGCTACCCACTGGCGGGGTGCTCGAATCGGGAGAAGGGACTGCTGAGCTAGATCCCGGTTCCTACCTGGTCATAACCTCGGGCCCGAGCTGGCTCAGGATCGAGGGAGATCTGATGGAGCTACCCTGATCACGGCACCTGGACGCTCTTAGTGACATCCCTCCCATTGCTGAAGGTGGCTGTGATAAGGAGAATCTTGCCGCTGGGCACGTAGTCAGAGGGTATGAACAGAGACACTTCCATGCTCTGGCCCGGCTGGAGGGGATCCTCGAGCACGTACCCATCAGTGATGTTCTCCCCGGATATCAAGTAGAACTGGCCCCTCCCGAAACCCATCGACCTGAACCTAATCTCAACTATGGGTCCTTCGCCCATGTTCCCTATCCTCAGGTCAACAATGTACCCGCCCGATCCGCATTCACCGCGATGGTTTCCAGGCATGCGCACATCGTAGAGGCCCTTCTCCCCCAATCCCAAGGAGAAGGGAGGGGATGTTATGTACTCGGATCTCAACACCCTCACGTATATACTCTCTCCAATCTGATGGGCCGAGATGTAGGTCTGATAGGCCAGGAAGAGACCCACGACCACGGCCACAGATAGGACGATTATGAGCCAACTCAGATTCTCAGCGGTTTCCAACAGGAATCACCCACCTAACCTATTCCAATTCCTCTACTCATTCGGTAGCCCGCCAGATCCTCTCCCCCTTCCTTCCTCTCCCTTTTTCTCCTCTATCCCTCCTCCTCTCCACTCGCCTCACCTGTACATGGCGAACAGCAGCGGGGATATGACCGAGTGAATGGTCACTATCAGCACCATGGAGACGATAGCGTAGACTATGCTCTGCACATTACCGTGTCTCGTGCCGTCGGACACGCTACTGGTGAATATGCCGAATATGAGTATGAACATGACGGCGAATAGGAAGTACACATCCACGATCCACCCCTTGGCCCTCAGGAAGGATAGGAGCATGAGCATGCCCTGCATCCCTGTGGCTATCTGGGCGCCGGCGTGCTGCACCTCTGCCATGGATTGCGAAACCTTCTGCCCGAGGAAGGCCATCAGATCCACGAAGAGAGTGCTGAACGAGAGGCTGACGGCCATCAGGAAGCTGTTCATCGATAAGGTCCCCCTTATCTTCTCGTAGACGGTGGACATCAGGGATATGATGGTCCTCACATTGAGGAGAGCCTCGTACCCATATATTCCCCTCTGCAGGTCCGTGATGAGCTTCTTGTAGATCTTGTAGACGTAGATCCTCTCGAAGTCCTTCTTGGGCGGTATCTCCCCTATGTTGACCAGGTTCCCAAGGCTGAACTTGAGGACCTTGGCGAACTTGCCGTATATCTCAAGGGGCATGGACGTGACTGCCTCGGTGAAGGTCTGGCCTATGCTGATCCTGCCACCGAGATCGGCCAGGAAGACGGGCAGGAACGTGTAGGTGTCCTTCCTGAGCCCTATGTACTCCCTGGTCCCCAAGTACCCCACTATGAAGAAGGCCAGCACCCCCAAGAACATGGAGTAGGATCCTATGACCATGTAGCCGGCCACGGACACCAGGACGGCCACGAGGAGCTGGACCAGGAAGAGCTTCCCATTGAACATTATCTGCTCGGGATAGTAGAGGAACTTGTTCTCTGAGAAGAGGAGGATCAGGCCCACACCCACGCCTAAGGCCAGGTTCACGAACAGGTACTCGATGAAGGGCATGTTGGCGACGCCGCCCAGCAGGACCAGCATCAGGGGGGTCATTATGATGAAGGGCATCAGGCCGCTCAGGAATGAGTTGATGAACTGTTCGAACACCTCGATGTTCCTCTCACTGTCTATGATCTCCTGCTGTATCACCATGCTGAAGATGCCCTTGGTATCGATCCCGGTGGTCATCCCGTTGTATATGCTCGTCAGGAAGCTCTTGAAGCTCACCCCCAGCTTCTTCTCCTCCTGCAGGACCCTGTTTATGGCCTCCCTCAGGTCCATCCCCATGAAGTAGAAGTAGCCCATGATCTTCCTGAAGATGTAGCTGCCCTCGTACTCCCTCATCTTGGCGAACTGATCGAATATCCCCGTGACATCAAATCCCGCATTGGCGAGAATGAAGCCGTGGAGGGCAAACAGCACCGTCTCCCTGTTAATTAGCCCATAGTCCCTCCCTGTGGTGAACAGGCCGTAGATGAACATTATCGCGAAGAGGGGGATCAGCACTAGCACTATGTAGTAACCAGTCACGAAGGCGAGGACACCGAGTAGGATCGAGGAGGCTATGACCTTCTTTATGGCCCCCTCGAGCCTCTCCTTCGCGTTATAAACTCCCTTCCTCTCAAGCTCAAGGGCTATGGCATCTAACAACTTCTACATCACCGGACTCCAGCCACATCACAACTAAATAGTAATCCCCCGCGGGGTAAGAGCTCACCGAGGGCAGATCCGTGAGGTTGACATCAACCTCCACCAGCTCCTTGGGTGGGAACACCAATTCCGTTCCGTTGGGGCTCGCGTACCTCGTCCCGTTGTAATATATGGGGAGGCTCTCGCCTGTCTCGCCGTAGAAGATCGCCACCCTGTCGGCATAGGTCCAGTCCCCGTAATTGTACAGGTGTATGGCAGTGTAATTGTGGTCGGGGATCAGGTTGCCTCCCGATATCCTGTAGGTGACGTTCGTGAAGCAAGCCACCACGGTTACAGACCTGCTGGCCGCCTTGTTGGAAAGCTTGCTCATGTAGGAATGGGCCTCGGAGTATTGGGCATAGGCCTGAATGAAGGCCGTGGATACAATGGCGAGTGCAACAAGCACAATACCGATCATGGCGAGTTTAGAAAAAGAAAGTTCCAAGGGGAGATCCCCTTACGGAATCTCGATGGTCTGGGCTGCAGTGGTACCATCGCTGAAGGTGGCGGTTATGACCAGGGACTTGCTACCGGATACGTAGCCCCCTGTGACCATGACGGTGACATCCATGGTTCCCTTCGGCGGTATGTTGAGCCCTGACAGGCTGCTCGGGCTTATAGGCGTCACGCTGGCGCTCGGCCCGAACCCCACGGGCGTGAGGTTCAGGGCAGTGAGGTTCCTCCCTCCCTCACCGGTGTTGACTATCCTGAAGCTGATTATGTACGAATGGTTGGCGTCAGAGTACTGGCTGTTTATGAGCCTGACGTAGAACCTCTGGCCCACCTGCTGCGCTCCGGTCAGGACCTGTCCCATGAGGAAGAGTCCCACGACTGCCACTACTACCAGTACTAGTGCGATCCACACGACCTTCTCCACGGTTATCTGCAAGGGCCCTTACACCCCTGTTAACTCTCAAATAGCCAAATAAAAAGATATCCTTTCCCTGTTTGAAGCAATCGCCGATGTCCTCTCCCCCCTCACAAAAACGCCCTTTATCGTTGTAAAATTTGTAGGGAAGCCGGGGCTCCTCTGGTCCGGTGCTCTCCTCGAATCTCGTACCTATGTGGAAATAATTTAAACAATACAACACGCGTCATACCTATTTAAAAGGGAGGTCACCTTGCCCGACCAATCCGCTCATGCCGCGTGGAATTTAAAGTTTTGCACTGTACTGGAAGGTATACTCACCTACTTTTACCTCTATCAGGACCACGTCGCCCCTTAGATCACCGTCGCAGAATCCAAAAACCTTCACAGTCCTGAGCGTGTATGGTATCTGGCTCACGTTACAGGCGGCTCCACCTATCTCCCTTATCGTAAGGTTCTGAATGGCATTATCGGAGGTTATGGATAGGATGAACCAGGTCTTGTTCTGTGAAAATTCCGAATCCTCGATCCTGACCATTATCCCCGGCTCCATGACCTTCATCTGGGCCGGGAGGACCTCGAACACTATGGATCCCACTACGATTATCGACGTAAGGGCTATCACGATGAGGGATATGGTCTCCAGAGTTACCTCCATGGGATCACCTCCTGTAGTACCACCTCACCAGCTCCCTGTAGAAGTCCTCCAGCTCGAGATCCATGTGGGACAGGAGGAAGTCCAGCCTGTCATCGAACTCATCCCTGAGATCACTGACCGGCTTGTTTGTCCTGGAGTGTAGCTGCCATAGGAACCTGTCCAGGTCGAAGTCAGTGGGGTGCTGGTAGACCTTGATCATGTCGCCGGTACTTATGTCCACCATGTATATCTGGTCGAGGACCCTCTTATCCTCCTTAATATTCAGGAACAGGAGGGACCAGAGCTCCCTCATCACCGAGTTTATCAACTCTTCACTCGCGTTCTCACCGTAGTACATCCTCAGGAGCATCCTGACCCTGAGCTTGAACTCCTCGACCGTGTTGGCGTGTATGGTGAAGGCCAGTCCGTGACCCGTCTGAGAGGCTATCACATCCCCTAGCTCCCTTCCGAGGACCTCGGCCAATATGAGCAGATCCGGGGTGATTCGAAGGGCGAATCTCACGATCTCGTAGAACTCCCCGCCCTTGGCATAGTAGGGAACCCAGCTGTTGCCCTTGAACCTCAGGGCCAGCTCCTCTATGTCCTCTACCGTGACGAGCTTCTTCCTGGGATCGAACATGGCCAGGGCCGCGTTGAGGAGGGTGGTCTTCCCTGTCCCCACGGGGCCCGAGTACGCCACCTTGCCCTTGTTATCGACCATCATCCAAATGGCCACCGCCGCCTCGGGAGAGAGGGACCCGAACCTTATCAGGTCGTTGAACAGGAAGGGCTTGGCGGGAAACTTCCTTATCTGGGCGGTGGTCTGCTCGCTCTTCACTCCCCCGTAACTGGCGGCTACCCTGAACCTGAGAGTCCCGTCCTTGCTCTTGTACATGAAGGAGACGAGGGGGGTAGCCTCACTTATTCCCCTGCCGTACATGGAGGCTATCCTCGATATGAACCTCTTCAGGGATACCTCCGAGGGGAACCTCACGTTGGTGTTGATCCACCTGCCGGCGAAGCGCCTCATCTTCACCCTGACGGGATCCGTTCCCTTGACATCGATGTCGGTGATGTTCCAGTCGTATATGAGGGGCTGAATCATTCCGAACCCTATCGTGTCCCTCAGCACGTAGTACATCACCACGTCCCTCCTCAGGTTGAACTCGGTCTCCATGCGGTACTTCCTCACTATCTCCTCTATGACCTCCTCGAGCCTGCCCTGAACCAGCTTGTCGTAGTACTGCTCCTGGAACATCATCACGTCGGAGAGGATCAGATTGATCATCCTCTTGTCGTTCTTGCTCAGCATCCACTCGTTGACCACGTACCTGTAACTGCCGTCGGACTCCCTGACCAGTATGTTGGTGTAGCCCTTGCCCTCAGCCCTCATTATTTCCCTGCCAGGGGGAACCTCCTCCCTAGTGACATGGATCTCCCTGCCTATGACCGGTATCTTTAGCTCCTCCTCTTCACCTTTCCCCTTTTTCTTCTCCTTCCTGCCCTTCTTCCTCTCGAGATCGGCCGATTCCAGGCCCTCGATCACGCTGGTCATGCTGATCGGACGAGGTATCAGCCCGAGCAATTCCATCATCATCGGTAACTCCCTCCCTGCAATATAAAGAAGGTCATGGGGTCGGCTGTGATGAGACGGCCCTAGCCTCGGATGAGAACACCCTTCCTAGGTCCGTCACCAGATCCACCGCAGTGATCCTCTTGCTGACATCCTCGAATGAGAACCTGGAGTAGTCAGACGGGCCGAGACCCTCCGGGATTTCGCCGTACACGAGCTTCCTCACCTGCGCCGGGCTCAGGTACCTGGGAGAGGCGAAGAGCTCATCGAACCAGGCCTCGTCAGCCATTGATGTGCTCTGGGGCAGGTCGATCTGGTTTAGGTTCGGCTGGAAGCCGCTATTGATTTGGGTCTCGTTGTCCACAATCCTTCCATTTATCAGGAAGAAGAACTCACTCAGCCAGGCGGAGCCATTCCAGTACCTCCTGGTGGTGATACAGTAGTAATTCCACAGGTCAGGAGGAGCTATCCTCTCATCCGGCTGATCCAGCTCGATGCCATTCGTTACCTTTGCGATGACCCTCGGCCTTCCGGAGTGGGGATCGACCCAGAACTCGAAATCCTGGAACTTGAGCAGGAGCCAGGGGGATCCGCTGCCCCTCGGATTGATGACCCTCATCCACGCGCACCCGGTGTAGTTGTAATTGGACGGCAGCTGGAAGTGACCTATGCCCCAGTTGTCGTAGTCCAAGTCGACCCTCAGGGAATAGCCCCTGTATCCATCGGTAAGGGAGGCCGCGATGGGGTTGTTCCCCCACCTCAGGTCGCCGACTCCCCTGTCATCGTAAACCGTCACGAATCCTGTGCAGTCGGGATGATCGCAGGTCATCTTGGGCTTCACGTAATTGAGGAGGCTTATCTTGACGGATTCGCCCTCCCCTAATGGAACACCCGTGCCCGACCAAGAACCCGCGGGGAGGTTGGTGTCATTCAGGGTCAGCTCCCTCACGTAGGTCGGGGTCCTGGAACCGTTGATGTGCACGTAAATG
>JALWYH010000041.1 GCA_027078475.1 Thermoproteota archaeon | reverse complement strand
AACTACTCGGGCAACACGGGGCTGATAAACTTCAACTACCCGCTCAGACTGGCCTACGCCCTCAACGCCTACCGGGTGCAGTACACGATATGCGACGAGGCCGGGGAGCTGGCCTTGGAGCTACACTACGGCATGCGCTACGGGGCCTTCCCGGAGGACTTGGAGAGGGCCGAGATGGTCGTGGTGTGGGGCGCGAACCCGGCCTCTTCAAGCGTGCACGCCTACCGCATCCTCGCGGATTTGAAGGTGAGGGGTGTGCCCATATGGGTGATCGACCCCAGAAGGACGAGGACCTCCCTTCTAGGGAACCATGTCAGGGTGAAACCGGGGACCGATTCCGTGCTGGCCGCTGGCATCTCGTGGTACCTGATAAATGAGATCGGCGTGGACGGGGACTTCATATCGGAATACACGGTGGGCTTCGAGGAGTACGCCCGGCACATCTCCAGGTACACCCCCGAACTGGTCGAGGAGGTCACGGGGGTCCCCAAGAGGGTGGTGAGGGAGCTCGCGGAGGACTACTCCGGGCTGAAGCCCAGCGTCACGTACATCGGGGTGGGGATGCAGAAAAGCAAGTACGGGGCGGAGGCGGTCCGCGTCATCTCCCTCATCCCGGCGCTGGTTGGGGTCCACAGGGGCTTCTTCTTCTGCAACTCCTCCCGCGACTTCGACACCGCCTACCTGCAGGGGAGGCACCTGGGGGAGGACAGGAGGGTGAACATGCTGGACGTTCCCTCCCTGCTGTCCTCCGGCCGCTTCAGGTTCCTCTACGTCTACAACTCGAATCCCGCTATGACCCTACCCAGATCGGACCTCTTCCGCCAGGGCATGAGGAGGGAGGACCTCTTCTCCGTGGTGCACGACGTGATGTGGACCGAAACCGCGGAGCTGGCTGACGTGGTGCTCCCCGCGACGGGGATGTTCGAGCAGGAGGACTTCGTCGCCAGCTGGTGGCACCCCTACCTCGCCTACTCTCCCAAGGCCTGGGAGCCGCTGGGGGAGAGCAGGCCAAACTGGTGGGTCGTCCAGAGGCTGGCCGAGAGGCGGGGGATAGAGGCGCCTGAGCTCAGAGAGGATCCCATCCGAGCGTTCGAAGGGGCGGTGAGGGGGAGCAAGATGCTCGGGGTGCCCGTGGAGGAGGTGATGAGGAGGGGGTACGTCAGGCTGGAATACCCCCCGAAGGACGAGTATCAGACTCCTTCAGGCAAGATAGAGTTCGTGAGCAGCCTCGCCAGGGAACTGGGATACTCCCCGCTCCCCTCGATTGGCTGGGAGGCAGGTGATCGCGAATACCCCTTCGCCCTGATCACCAGCTCGGTGCCCCACCGCACCTCATCCCAGGACTCCATATCCCCCGACGAGGACACGATCCACGTGAGCCCGGAGGATGCGGGGAGGATGGGCCTGGGGGATGGTACCCTGGTTCTCCTGCGCTCCCCGTGGTCCGAGGCGGTGGCCAGGGTTGAGATAGATGGCTCCCTCCCCGCAGGCGTGGTGTGGGCGAGGAGGGCCGCCAAATTCAGCAAGGGAGCCGTGAACGACCTGCTTAGTGACGACAAGCAGAGGATAGCCGGAGGGAACGTCCTCAACAGCAGCAGGGTGAACCTGATACCGCTGAGCTAGCGGCTGATCCCACCAGCATCCCCACAGGGGGCATCACGCGGAAGGACGCGTGGATTGGATCCCGCGCTGGCAAGAGATGACGAACCGCCGGCTGTGTGCCCTAGAACCCATTTATGAGGCGATCCAGCCTCCCAAGCCGCGCCAGGGCCATCAGTATCAGGATGACGGCGGCCGCGACCAAGGCGCCTGACAAGATGAGCCATGACCCCTCAGGCAATCCCCCCACCAACCTCGACTTCAACTGTCTCGATGGGCCTCCCCTCCATCAACAGCTCGACCCTGTACCTACCGGGATCGACTTCCAGGCT
>JALWYH010000040.1 GCA_027078475.1 Thermoproteota archaeon | reverse complement strand
CGGGCTCCTGAAGCTTGTACAATTCCACTCTATCCCGGGGGACCCTCGCCAGCAACTCCTCCATGAACACTTCAACGTCGCGGGGGGAACCATCTATTATCCAAACCGCCCCGGAGGGCTTTACCGCCCTGATCCTCTCCCTGAACCTTTCGAGAATGTACTCCAACCGCTTCCTCTCGGCATCGTCGCCATAGCGCACGATCAAGAGGTACAATCCGGTGCAACCCCAGGATATCTAAATACTGGAGGATACTAATAAATCTTCCGTTTACGGAGAATCACCCCGGAACCTCTCAAACGGCAAGATTGCAACCAATCCTCTGGTTTAGAGGATGGGACAGGCTTCTCCGCCACTATACCGTCCTGATCCTAAATTCCATCATCGCTTCAACGCTTAAAACTGCACGTTTTTAAATGACAAGTAGGCTCATCTTAATAATAGGTGGAGCCTGGATCTTGACCACTTCATCACTAGGGAAACCCCTCTCACTAATCCTAATACTACTGGCCCTCACACTAGCCTTCTCGGCGACCCCCTCCCGGGCATCAGCCCAGGCCAACGGTCCACTAGAGCTCCAGGTATACTGGCAGTCCCCAACTGTAAACTCCATACAGGACTGCGCCTGGAGCCCAGACGGCTCAAAGCTAGCAGTCAGCGCCTGGTACAAGTCGGGGGACAACTACTACGGGAGGATAATGGTTTTCGCGAAGAACGGTAGCCTACTATGGTATAGGAACTTCGTGAACCCCACCTCGAAAATAGCGTGGAGCCCAGACGGCTCTCTCATCGCCTTCTACAACGGGTCCCTGACAGTGATGGATAGCTGGGGGCACGGGCTTTGAGACAGGATAGGGGGATAAGAGGGGTTACGGTTATAGCGTGGAGTAGTGACGGCTCTAAAATAGCCGTAAGCTTCGCCTACTCAAACGTTTACGGGGATCATGGGGGAGTGCATGTATACGGGGTGCACGGGAAGCCCCTATGGAATACTACCGACATCGGCCCCGTCTACAAGGTAGCCTGGAGCCCGGATAGTCCCAGGCTTGCAGCGATAAGAGGCTACGACGAGCTAATCGTCTACAATGGATCATCCGGCGTTACTCTCTGGAGCATAACCACCAGTAGCGGTGATATCCGGGATTTCGCCTGGAGCCCTAGGAACAATAATATCGCGGTCGCCTACGGGTACACGATAGCAGTCTTCACAGCGAACGGAGTGCCCCTATGGGAGACGGGATACCTGGGAGGCCAAGTCTTGAGCGTCGCGTGGAACCCTTCCTCAACGATAATAGCGGGGTCCGCCTCGAACGGGCACATATACGGCTACTACTCCACGGGCGATATGGCCTATGACATAGGCCTCTACGCCGACAGGCTAGAATGGTCCCCCGACAGCGACGCCCTAGCCGCCTATAACTATGAAGGTAATAGCGTATACGTAATCGATGGCAGGCACGGTATACTATTATGGTACAAGGGCGTAAACAGCTACACCCTAGTATGCAGCCGCTTCAACCCGGCCGGCGGGGGCCTGATAACAGGCGGCTACTACTACGATAATGATGGAGTCAGGCATAGCATTATAGAATACCTGAGCAGCCCCTACACAGTAGTAGTCGCTGACGCCCGGGGCTGGAGCGTCGACTCTCCGGTACGCGTAACAGTCTCCTCAACTAGCGGGAGCAGCTACTCCTTTAGGACGAGGGGAGGCGATGTTCAAGCCATCTACCTGGAGTCAGGGGGAACCATAATCGCGGCCCTCAAACCGGACGCTGGCAACCCGGTGGTGGTTAAAACCATTAAGAACCCGGAGAGCCTGAGCGCCACGACCGTCCCAGTCCCAGACCCCTCCAAGGTTTTCGGCCGCATAGTAGTCGACACCGGGTCTAGGGTCAACCTCACCCTAAGATGGGGGAGCGAGAAGAAGACCCTAGTAATGGGGGAGG
>JALWYH010000039.1 GCA_027078475.1 Thermoproteota archaeon | reverse complement strand
AGCCGAGCCATCCACCAGGCGGCGTAGCAGCGAACGACCTAGCGCCAGCCTGTAGCGTCGCCAACTATGCGGGGCGCACATTTCCCGTTAGCGGGCAACTAACGGGATTTGCGCCTCAACTCCGGAGGTGGCGCCTCCGGAGCATCATCCGACTGAGAGTCCGGATGTCCCTATCACGGGTGGGTGGCCCAGAAGGCCTTGGTATTATAATGGGAGGTGATCCAGCCGCAGGTTCCCCTACGGCTACCTTGTTACGACTTACCCCCCCTCGCGGGGCCAAGGCTCGACCGGTCTACCCCGAAGGGTAGGCCGGCCTCGCCCCAGCCCCACTCGGGTGGGTTGACGGGCGGTGTGTACAAGGGGCAGGGACGTATTCACCGCGGTATGGAGAACCGCGGTTACTAGGGATTCCGGGTTCACGAGGGCGAGTTGCAACCCTCGATCCCGACTACGGGCGGGTTTCAGGGATTTGCTCCCCCTCTCGGGGTCGCATCCCGCTGTCCCGCCCATTGCAGCCCGCGTGCGGCCCGGGGGATTAGGGGCATACTGACCTGCCGTGGCCCCCTCCTTCCTCCGGCTCTTCGCCGGCGGTCCCCCTAGTTTGCCCGGACAGCCCCGAAGGGCCCCGCTGGCAACTAGGGGCAGGGGTCTCGCTCGTTGCCTGACTTAACAGGACACCTCACGGCACGAGCTGGCGACGGCCATGCACCACCCCTCAGCGCGTCAGGTAAGGTCTTCAGCCTGACCTTCATCCTGCTGTCGCCCCCGGTAAGATTCCCGGCGTTGAGTCCAATTGAGCCGCAGGCATTCACCCCTTGTGGTGCCCCCCCGTCAATTCCTTCAAGTTTCAGCCTTGCGGCCGTACTCCTCAGGCGGCCGGCTTAACGCCTTCGCTTCGACACCGGCCGAGGCCGAAACCTCGGCCGGCACCTAGCCGGCATCGTTTACGGCTGGGACTACCCGGGTATCTAATCCGGTTTGCTCCCCCAGCTTTCGTCCCTCACCGTCGGACGCGTTCCAGCCGAGCGCCTTCGCCACTGGTGGTCCTCCGGGGATCTACGCATTTTACCGCTATCCCCCGGAATACCCTCGGCCCCTCCCGCTCCCTAGCCCCGCAGTATCCCCGGCGGCCCACCGGTCTTCCGGTGGATTTAACCGGGGACTTACGGGGCCGGCTACGGACGCTTTAGGCCCAGTATGCGTGGGGACCCCTCGAGGAGCTGGTTTTACCGCGGCGGCTGGCACCAGCCTTACCCTCCCCTTCCTACCCCGGGCTGTTTACACCCGGGAACAGCCGCCCTCAGCGGGCGGCACTCGGGCTCACTCCCTCACGCTTGCGCGCATTGGGGAAGTTTCGCGCCTGCTGCGCCCCGTAGGGCCTAGGCCCTTGTCTCAGTGCCCATCTCCGGGCTCCGGCTCCCACCGCCCGCACCCGTCTTAGGCTAGGTGGGCCGTTACCCCACCTACTACCTGATGGGCCACGGTCCCATCCTGGGGCCTCAGCGGGGCCATTCCCCCGCCTACTTTGGGGGTGAACCCATTCCAGGAATCCACCCCTATCCGGGATTAGCCTCAGTTTCCCGAGGTTATCCCGGTCCCCAGGGCAGGTTGACCGTGTATTACTGAGCCGTGCGCCGCCAGGGGCAAGGGCCCCCAGCCGACTCGCATGGCTTAGTCCGAGCCCGATAGGGGTCCCCTCCGGCAGGATCAACCGGTCTCGCATACGGCCGCAAGGCCTTCCAAAACCGCCACCCACCATTCGTGGGGACATCCGGACTCTCTTGAGCACGAGGGGTCTGACGTTTCCTCGCGCTCACATGACCGTACTCAACGTACGCACTGTCACCACGGTCGGAAAGACGATCCCTCACCCGATCGGGGTCTCCCCCTTCATCTCCTCGGGACCGCCACCGGGTCAACCGTGGCCAATCAGATTAGTGATCACGTAGCTATATAAAGTTGACTGAGAAAGATTTATATGAGGAGCGCCTCCAGCACGGCCTTCGCCGTGTGAAGCCTGTTCTCCGCCTGCTCGAACGCTATGGAATGGGGACCGTAGGCGACTTCCTCGGTGATCTCCTGACCTAGGAACCAGGGCTGGCAATGCATCACCTTGACGTGAGGGGAGGCGTGCTTCAGCAGCTCGGAGTTCACCTGATAGGGCGGGAACACCTCCTTCCTCCTCTCGAGATCCTCCACGCCCATGGAGAACCAGGTATCGGTGTACACCACGTCGGCCTCCTTGACCGCCTCGACCGGATCCTCCGTTATCCTGAGGCTACCGCCGGTCTCCTTCATTATATCCTCCACCCTGGCCACCACGTCCACATCGGGCCAGTACTCGTGGGGAGATCCCACCACATAGTCATAGCCGGCGAGGGCCGAGGCTATCATCAGGCTGTGGTTTGTGTTGGCGGCGCCGTCCCCGAGGAAGACCACCCTGAGCTTCCTGTCCCCGAAGAACTCCATCATGGTGAACACGTCCGTGAGCGCCTGCAGGGGATGGAACCTGTCGCTGAGCATGTTGATCACGGGCACATCTGCCCACCTGGCCAGCTCCTCTAGGGTAGAATGGGTCTTCACCCTGGCAGCTATGGCGTTCACGAACCTGCTGAGCACCTGGGCGGTGTCCCTCAGGGTCTCCCCCCTGGAGACCTGGAGGCTCGAGGTAGGTAGCTCCAGGAAGACGCCTCCCAGGTCGAAGGTGGCCACCGACATGGACACCCTTGTCCTGGTGGAGGGTTTCTCGAATATGCCCGCCACGTACTTCCCCCTAAGGGCCTCACTCCTCGCCAGACCCCACTTGTGCTCCCTGGACCTCGTGATGAGAGCCCTGAACTCCAAGGGTGTGAAATCCAGCAGGGTGAGGAAATCCCTTTCCTTGAGCCTCCTCAACACAGAAGCCATCCCATCACCGGGATAGGGGGCTCACGCGAGGATATAATCTATTGCCTCCTCGGGGTCGAAGTCAGCCAGGTCGGAGAAGGACTGGCCCGTGCCCAGGAACAGCACAGGCTTGCCCGAGTGCAGCGAGGCGACTAGGGGAGTTGCTAGGCCCGAGCCATCAACCTTGGTCACCACTAGGGCATCGATGCCCACGGCCTCGTCGAAGGAGTCGCACTGGTTTAGGACGTCATTCCCGGCCATTCCATCGACCACCAGGACTTTCAGGTCCGGCTCGACTACCTTGACCACCTTCCTCAGCTCCTCCGTTAGGTTCCTGTTCATGTAGTTCCTTCCAGCGGTGTCCACTAGGATGAACTCGTATCCCCTCGAGAGGGCCATGTTGAGACCGTCGTAGGACACGGCCGCCGGATCGGCTCCCCTGGGTCCCTTGAACATCTGAACACCGGCCGCCCTACAGTATCCCTCCAGCTGATCCCCGGCCGCGGCCCTATATGTATCGGCAGATATGACTAGGACCCTCCTACCCCTGTCCTGCAGGTACTTGGCCATCTTGACTATGCTCAGCGATTTCCCTACGCCGTTAAACCCGAAGAACACCACCTTGTACGGCCCCTCCACCCCGGCGATTTCCTCCAGCTTCAGACTCCCCGGCATCAGGCTCTTCAGGGCGGACCTGATGGCCTCCCTCACCACCCTCCCGGGATCCCCCTTGGTCTCGACACCATCCAGCCTCTTGGCCACCTCCTCCCGGAGCCTGTCGACGAGAGCCGGAGGAAGCCCCTGAGCCACCAGCTCCAGCTCAAGGGAATCGAATACCCTGTAGACCTCCCTCTTGGACCATCTCTTCTTGACGAGTCCCCGGGAGGTCAGCTCGTCGATCAGCCTACCTAGCACGCCTCGCGGTCCCCCTCTGGAGTCCCTCTATCTGCAGCTGCACCTTCGTGAGGTTGGTCCCCACTTCCTGTAGTCCCTTGTTGACCTCTTCCAGCCTCTCCTGAGCCTGCTTGAGGGCCTCCTCGGGCCCCATCTTGGCGTATATGTTGCCCCCCATAAGCACGAGGGTTTCCCTTGCCTTGGCCCCGTCGACGACCAGCGAGAGGAAGGAGGAGACCGGAATTATGAGGGGACCTAACTCGTCACCCTGAGCCTTGTTGAGTGCCTTCAGGGTCTCAATGGTCCTCTCCAAGTCGGTCTTCAGTAGGGTCAGCCTGTTGTACTCGTCGAGCAGGTACCTGTAGAGAGTCTGGAGGAAGTTCAGATCGGCAGCCCTTTCCTGGCTCAATTCCAAGCACCTCCCGGATAGGTCTAGGGTTCTATATTAAGGGCTTCCGCCAGGTTCTCTATCTCCATGGGTGTGGTCGGGTAGCCGACTAGGGCCCCGGAATCGCTGGCAACTAGGCCCAGCCTTATGTACCCGATGCCATCGTTGACGGTTCCTCTGGCGCACTGGACTCCCAGCACCTCGGAGGCTCCCCTGAGCTCGGCATCATCGGCCGAGGGGGCTATCAGGCATCCCCTGTTGTTGGCCACCACTAGGGAGCCCACCACCGGGACCCCGCCTATCCTGCCCTTGACAGCCTTGACCCCGAGGAACTTGCCGATGAGGTCCACCTCATCATCGGAGAAGAGGGGGTGCACCAGGGCCCCGTAGTCGTTGGCGACTATGTCGTTCCCCAAGGCCGTCAGCCTGACCGAAGGCAGGACGTGGACCTCCAGGTCCAGCCCCTCCCTGAGGCTCCTGAGCTCCATCTCGGAGACTATGGGAGGAACGAGCAGCGCCCTGCTGTTACCGGCTAGGAATATGCCCAGCATCCTGCTATCGTACACCGATGTCTCGAAGGTCCTGAGGCCTATCCCGGCCGCCTCCTCCTGCAGAACCGACGAGGATCCCGGGGGGGCGAGGAGGTAGGGGCCAGCAGCCTTAAGGTAAACCCCCAGGTTGTAACTGCCGAACACCCTTGCCCTGAAAACGACCATCTGGATCCCTAAGCCGGCCACACCACAGCTACCTTCTCATCCTCGTCCAGCACGACCCTCACTCTAATCTTCCCGGGTGGGTTGCCCGCACCCCTGGACCAGAGGAGCTCGTTGAGCTCGGGCCTGATCAGTACCTCGTAGTCCTCGGGTACCTTGGCATGCCTCCTGACGAAGGCCTTGATGAACTTAACCGCCCTGGCGGCCCTCTTCTTGGGGGGATACTTGGCCCTTATCAGTATGCCCATATTTATCCCAAAAGCCAGTTCCTTTGCCTCGGCCATGACCATCACCTCCTGCAGGCGAGATCAGAGCTGTAGCCTGTTCCTCCGCCAGTTCCTGAGGGGCCTGGCCCTCGCCCTCCTGTTGGTCCTCGCGTAGACCCAGGCCGGTACTCTCCTGTTACTCTTGAGGGCCCGGGCGTACCTGAGCTTGCTACCCAGCGGCCTGTGACTAGCCATAAAACATCACCCGCTCACTCCACTCATACTATCCTTATGTTGAAATCCCTCTTGGCCCTCTCGGATAGCTGGGCCAGTAGGGCCTTCAGTTCCTCGTCGGTCAGCCTCCTGGCGAGCCGACCGGCGGTATAGAGCTGAACCAAATATAACTTTACCTCATTGGCTAGGTCGGGCTTAACCAGCTCAACCCTCTTAAGCCTCTGCCAGGCCTCATTGGTCAGGAGCTGCTTTACCAGGGCATCTATCTTCTGGAGTTCCTTGGCCACTTCCTCCTCCTTGCTCTGCTTTGCTGCCATCTCGGCCATCAGCTTCTCCTGGATCTCCTTCAATGCCTTGTCGTCGGCGCTCATACCGCCTCCACCCTTCCCGGAACGAGCTCCATATCCCTCACTATCTCGGCAGCCACCCTGTCGAGCAGCGACACTCCCTTGGGGGAGATCCTGCGGCCTCTCCTCTCCACCCTCTCAACTAGTCCCGCCGCCTCCAGCTGCTGTAGGATGAGCCTTATCACGTGGCCACTCCCCTTAACGAACCTCTCCGGCTTGACTCCCCGGTCCTTCCTGCCACCATACTTGGTTCTGAGCCTCTCCACCCCTACAGGCCTTCCTCCCCTCAGATACAAGGTCCTCAGTATCGAGGCGGCCCTGGCGTACCACCAATCGTCTTGGGCGGGGGGTCTCTCCTTGTGCACCCCCGTCTTGGTGTAGTAAGCCCACTCGGGTGGACTTATCGGCTCGAACTTCTTGAGTTCCTCCTTGAGACGATCTATCAGCAGATCAGCCCGAACATCCCTCGCGGTAGGCAAGCGCATCACCTTTCCCAGCTGGACCTTCAACAAGGCTAGAGCCGCTCCGGTATATAAAACCATTAGTGACATCCGGTCGAACATCGACCACTCAACGGCGCCGGGCGGACCTCTTCTCCCTCAGATAGGGTATCCTCCTTATCCCTCCGCAGAGCCTGCACCTGATGACTAAGTGGGGGAACCTGCGCTCGCGCACCCTGACATCTGCATTTATTCCGGGGTACAGGAATGACCCGCACCTCTTGCAGTACCTCCACCTCCACTCTTGGGGTATCTTGACTTTAGTCCTCAGGGATATCCTCCTAGCCAGATCACCGTACATGAGACCCAGCTCCGGCTCCCAAGGATAGACCTCATCAGCCATCCTCAAGAGCAGCCTCATCCTCTGGGCGGCGAGATCCCTGATCTTGATCCTTCCCCTCCTTCTCACACCCACACCTCCAAGTGGTACAGGTAAGTCAGGATCATTGATGTGGCCGTTGAGGATGATATCCTCCCCCTGTAAAGGCTCAACCTCTCATCCGAAACGGATCTCACCTCCTCAGAGAACTCTCCCTCGGGAAATCCCCCAACTACAACGGTCATCTTTCCTCCTCCTCTCTCCATCATCTCCGAGAGGTATGCGAAGGGATCTCTCAGCTCACCCTCCTCATCTAGTAGGATCACATTCCCCTTTAGATGGTCTCTCAGCTCACCTCCTACCTCCCAGATCAGGGGTTCGCCCTCTCGTGGACCTACCCATCCCTCCCTGAGGAGCTTTTCCATTAGCCCTAGGAATCTGATGTAGTTTCGAGGGGGCCTGATTCCCTTGGAGAGCCTGAATATCCTTCCGTTCAAGGTGTGGATCAGCAAATCGATTCGGCCCATGAGGAACAGGGGGTGGTCCGTCGCGCAGAGTAGGGACCTGTGCACTATATCGGGCCTGCCCTCTTTCGGCCCCAAGGAGGACCTCTCTCTGGGAGGAATGGCGTTAAGGTCTAGCACGTCGTAAAATCTCCCGTACACCTTAGCGTAATTGGATCTTATCTTATCATTTTTCAACTTCTCGCTCACTCTCGTTAAAGATGATTCCACCAGCACCAGGGTGATCATCTCTGCATCCGGGAAATTAATGCTTAAATACACGATCGCAGGCTATAGGGCTGGCGGCCGTAGTCTAGCCTGGACAGGATGGGGGCCTGCCACGCCCCAGACCCGGGTTCAAATCCCGGCGGCCGCACCACTACTTGCCGGGGTGAGGTAGCCTGGTAACCTGGGGGCCTGTGGAGCCCTTAACCCGGGTTCAAATCCCGGCCCCGGCCCCACTAGGATTATTAGTGATTCTACTAACTTTCAAATAGCAGATATTCCTAGCAGATCATAAACCGTAATGGTGGACCCGCCGGGACTCGAACCCGGGACCTCCGGCTTGCAAAGCCGGCGCTCTACCATCTGAGCTACGGGCCCATGAAGGCCCTCGTCCCTGCTCTAATAAATATTACCATCCCCGAGAGCTAAGGACCTTAAGGGACAGGCGCATAGAGCGTTAAACCAATCGCATAGAAGCCCATCGTCGAACCATACGCCTTACTTTAAATAGGGAATTGTCATCATCCTAAAGAGGAACTGGGAGCGATAAGGGGATGTGTATTGAAGTCCATAGTGAGGTCTGCCACACGCAGGGTTGAGGAGGAGGTAAGGGAGATCCCTCAAAAGGTCTCTCCCGAGGATTCAACTCTAAAGGACTTCGTAGAGAGGGTCAGAGCTAGGATAGTGATAATGGGCGTGGGAGGAGCTGGCAGCAACACCATAACTAGGCTCAACGCCATCGGGGTGGAATCAGTTGAGACCGTTGCAGCCAACACTGATGCTCAACACCTGCTAACCACTGTGGCTGACAAGAAGTTTCTCCTCGGGAAAGAGCTCTGTGGCGGCAACGGATCCGGGGGAGATCCTCAAATAGGAGAAGAGGCAGCTAGGGAGAGCATGGAGGAGCTGGAAGAGTACCTGAGGGGTACGGACATACTGTTCATAATGGCTGGCTTGGGAGGGGGCACTGGGACCGGCGCTTCCCCCGTCATAGCTGAAGTTGGCAAGAAGGTTGGCGCCGTAGTGGTCTCCGTAGTGACCCTGCCCTTCTCGGCCGAGGGCGCGAAGAAGAGGGAAATAGCCATGAAGGGCTTGGCCAAACTCGCCGAGTCCTCAGACACTATAGTCGTGGTCAACAATGACAGGATCTTGGACATAGCCAAGGAGCTCCCGCTGCATCAGGCCTTCTTCATATCTGATGAGATCGTGGCTAGGGCCGTGAAGGGCATGGTCGAGCTCGTGATGAAACCAGGTCTCATAAACGTGGATCTGGCAGATCTCAGGAACGTGCTGGAGAACGGCGGACCTGCAGTGCTATCATTCGGCGAGAGTGATGGAGAGAACAGGGCAATCGAGGCTGTAGAGGATGCTCTAGGCAATCCCCTACTCGAGGCAGACATATCCGGCGGAAAGGCAGCAATCATAAACATAACATCCGGACCGGACTTCTCCCTTGAGGAGATGGAGCAGGTGGTCGAGACGATAGTGGGCTCACTGGATCCCACCGCCAACGTCATATGGGGTGCCAGGATAGATGAGTCCCTGAAGGGCGTCGTGCAGGTGCTCCTTATAGTCACGGGAGTCGCATCTCCCAGCGTGGAGGCGGCCCTCCAAGGTGAGGTCGCAGAGGTCACAGCTGAGAGGGCCACTAGGGCGAGGGTGGAGAGGCCCACCTCTCCAAGGAGAGTCTCAGACCGAAGAACCGTTCCAATAGCTAGGGAAATCAGAGAGCCCGAGAGTGATCTGGGTCTGGATGAGCTGTGACCGGCGCCGATGTGGTATGAGAGGTGCATGTCCATGCCTAGGAGGAAGGACAGGGGGGCCAGGCAGGCCGCCAAGGCCAGGTCCGGACTGTGGGACTACATAGTGCAGACCCTGAAGGTGGCGGAGAAACCCAGCTGGGACGAGGTGTGGAACAGCTTCAAGGTGACGGTCACGGGCTTTCTCATTGTGGGAATTATCGGGTTCCTCTTCCAGCTGGCGGCGCTCTACCTAGTGGGTGGCTAGGATGGAGAGCCGGCAATCTCACGCATTATTTTTTCCCGTCAGGATTGTTTCCGGAAAGGAGATAAACATAATACGCCTGCTCATGGCTAGAGCATCCTCGACAGGGGCCAAGATAAAATCCATCCTGTTCATCCCCAAGTTCAAGGGCTACCTGTTCATAGAGGCCGACAGGGAGTACGAGGTAAGGAGGCTTATCAGGGGCCTCACCAAGGTGAAGCTCGCATCGACTAGCCCCATACCACTTCAGGAGATAGAGAACCTGATCGCCTCAGAGTCCGCCGCCATAGAGATAGAGCCGGGTGATATAGTGAAGATTATTAAAGGGAATTTCAAGGGCTACAGGGCCGTCGTGCTCTCGGTCCCTGAGGGTGGCAGGGGTAAAATGCTCACCCTGAAGCTGCTGGATATAGACAGGGACTGGGAGATTAAAATGCCCCTCGCAAATGTGAAGCTGATGGAGAAGAAGGGGGAGGAAAGCGAGGGAGGTGCTCAGAGTGCCTAGGAAGGTCGTCAGGGTGATGATAGAGGGTGGGAAGGCCACCCCGGGACCCCCGCTCGGTCCCGCGCTGGGAGGCCTCGGCCTCAACATGGGGCTCGTGGTCAAGGAGATAAATGAGAAGACGAGAGAGTACGCCGGAATGAAGGTCCCCGTGGAGATAGAGATAGATCTGGAGACCAAGGAGTTCGAGGTCAGGGTGGGGACCCCGCCCACATCCATGCTGATCCTCAGGGAGGTGGGAGCCGACAAGGGATCCTCCGATCCCGGCTCCAAGAAGATCGGGGACCTGAAGATGGATCAGGTGGTGAAGATCGCCAAGACCAAGCTGGATAACGCTAATACCAGGGATCTGAAGAAGGTGGTCAAGCAGGTGCTGGGGACGGCCCTCTCCATGGGGGTGACTGTGGAGGGGAAGGACCCTAGGGAGGTACAGAGGGAGATAGATTCTGGAAATTGGGATGAGGTAATAGGTGGTTGAGATGTCCCAGATCTTGGTCGAGGATGAGGTATTGAAGGTAATCTCCGAGATGCTAGAGAAGAGTCCCAAGAGGAGGTTCACCGAGGCGGTGGATCTGGTAGTGCTCCTCAGGGGCATTGACTTAAAGAGGGATCCAAACGCGAAGATAAACGAGATCGTTGAGCTCCCCCACCCGCCCAAGAACCGGCCCATCAAGGTGGCTGTGATAGGCAAGGGGGAGTTCGCAGTCAAGGCCAAGGAGGCGGGGGCCGACAGGGTTATAGAGCCGGAGGAGATAGAGGCTCTCGCCGGTAACAAGAGGGCCCTCAAGAAGCTGGCGAACGAGTACGACTTCTTCATAGCCCAGGCCGACGTGCTGCCCAGGATAGTCAGGTATATAGGTCCCGTCTTCGGTCCTAGAAACAAGATGCCTGTTAACCTGCCGGCAGCGGCGGTCTCCCAGCTACCCGCCACGATAGAGAAGCTCAGGAGATCGGTAAGGATCAGGATGAAGGATCAGCCGGTGGTACACGTCAAGGTGGGATCTAGGAATATGACTCCCGAGGAGCTGCTGGACAACATAAAGGCGGTCCTGGCGGCCATAGAGAGGAAGTACGAGGACCCATCCAAGATAGCGAAGGTCTACGTTAAGACCACCATGGGCCCCGCGTACGAGCTCCCGATATCCTACACCAAGAAGAGGTGATTCCATGTCAACCGTTGCCGGTGAGGTAAGGAGGAGACAGAGCCCCCAGAGGGTGAGAAAGGCCAAGATGATGGAGAGATTCAAGGAACTGGCCCAAGAATACCCAACCGTGATGCTGGCCGACTTCACCAGGGTGCCCGCCGACCACTTCCAGCTGGTCAGGAAGGAGCTATCCCCCGACATCAAATTCTTCGTGATAAAGAAGAGACTGGCCCAGAAGGCGGCTGAGGGGATGGATAGGAGGGGAATAAAGGAGCTGGTCAAGAGGATGCCCATGAGCTTGGTGGCCATCTTCAGTCGGAAGGATCCATTCGAGACCTACAGGCTCGTGGCCGAGAGAAAGGCAGAGGTCTTCCTCAAGCCGGGGGATGTGGCCGAGGAGGATATAATAATACCGAAGGGGCCCACAGATATAGCTCCCGGGCCCATACTCACGGATCTGAGGGCAATGGGGATTCCCACCAAGATACAGGGCGGAAAGATAACGATATCCGAGGACTTCACCATACTCAGGAAGGGCGAGGTGGCCACACCTCAAGTGGCCGACCTACTCAGGAACCTCGACATAAGGCCCCTCAAGGTGGGTTTCAGAGTCACTGCCGCCATAGACGAGGATGGGCTGCTCTACCTGCCCGAAGTCCTGTCGGTGACTCCTGAGGATATAATGGAGATGATCGCGAGGGCTCACACAGCCGCGCTTAACTTGGCCCTGGAGATGGGAGAGATAAACAGACACACAATAAGGCCTCTCACCGAGAGGGCTGTAGCTAGGGCTCTAGCCCTCGCCTTGGAGGCCAAGTGGCTGAGCGACAGGACGATACCCCTACTAATCAGGAAGGCCGCGGCAGCGGCGAAGGCCCTCAAGGAGAAGGTGTCCTGATATCCCCCTTACCCTCTATCTTTATTCCCATCCCCAACTATTTAATCGCGAGGAAAGGGGGCTCAGGAGCGGAGAGTCTCCTCATCCGTGATCTGCCTGTGGAGCTATCATCACAGCCCCGCCTATTTTCTAAGCTTACCCTAAAAAGATCCCGGGAGTCGGGTCAGGAGATGGAATCCCCTAGGTAGGGTCGGTAGGACCTCAGGACCTCCATCCACTCCTGCTCCCCAAAGAGCCCTCTGTCCCTCTGCCACCTCTGCAGCCTGTAGAGGGGCTCTATGAGTCCCCTGTCCGACATGAGCCTGTCCCTGAGTCGGGCGAACTCCTCCACGAGATACTCCGCCACGAAGTTCTTCAGATCAAGCGGGTGGATCTCCCCCCTTATGTATCGCTCCTCCAACTCCTCGTAGCTGGTAATCTCCACCTCCCCACCGCCGGCGGCCTTTGACCTTGGAAGGGTCACGCTCTCCCTTCTGGGGATGATAAGGTACCTCATTATGCCAAGTATGGGGTTCTTCAACCTGCCCTCCTCATCATACTGGCTCTCGCTGCCGGGAGGGCAATAAGCATGCCTTATCTTATCCTTTATCACCTCGGGCGGATCGTGAACGGCTATGTGAGACTTGGGGATGCTGCTGCTCATCTTCCCACCTGTCAAACCTGTCAGCAGTGGGGTGTGTATCGCCGAGGGAACGTACCTCTCCACCCTGAGGGGGACGTTTGTGGAGAACACGTCCCTGGCTAGGGCGTGTATCTTCCTCTGGTCGGTTCCCCCTATGGCGATCCTCACTCCCAAGTAGAGTATGTCTAGGGCCTGCATCAGGGGGTATATGTGGTGTGAGACCAAGGGGTCCTTCTGCTCCCTCGCTATTATGGACATGGCCCTCCATGCCCTCCTGGCCGTAACTCTCTGGGAGAGGGAGAGGAGATCGAGCACATAGTCGGGAGAGAGCTCGAAACTGCTTCCCAACCTTATGTCTATCTCTGGTGATCCGAGCTCATGGAACACGGTCTTCCAGTAGGTCATGGAGACTTCCTCTATCAGCTCCCTGGGCCCCTTCAGGTTTAGTATGGCGTGTATGTCGGCCATCAGGGCAATGGCGTGGAAACCGGCCTCAACCATGTCCTTCAGCTTGTAAAGAGTGATGAGAGTTCCTAGGTGTATGGGGCCGGAGGGCTCGTATCCAACGTAGGTGTTGTGGCCCCCCGTCCTCGCCAGCTCCTCGATCTCGTCCAGCGTCATGACAAACTCTTCCAGAGGCTCCGCCACGCCCCTCAGCACCAATGATAGCTTGTCCGTGCTATCACCCCGGGGAGGTGAGCCAACCACATAAATTCGTTTGGTATCGTTCGAGCCATACAGGAGGGACCTCAGAGTAGGTCAGTTTTCTCACAGATCATTGCCGTCACCTCTCATCACCGGTCCCCCCGTCAGGGGACCGGGGCGCCTTATCTTCTTTACCCCGGCCAAGAACCTGAGCATGTTCCAGTAATGGGTCCCGAACCAGAAGACCTTTCCGCAGCCGGGGCACAGGAGGAACCTGGTGTGGGAACGTATCACCTCCCGAGGAACTCCGTCTGGGAGCCCCTCCCTGCTGACCACCACGAGGGGGGAGTTGCAGAAGGGGCACCTCGTGTCCCTGGGATCGATCCTTAGCCTCACCCCCGCTGCCCCGGAGACTATGGATAGCGCTTCTCCAAGATCCTCCGGGACCAACAGAACCCTGATCCCCGAATTGGCCGCTCTCCTGGCGAGCGCCCTGTCGCTCGTCACCAAGATCCTTTCTTTAACTATCTCCAGTATATCGGAGTCGTCCTTCGTCGGATCCACGTAGAGGGTATCGCAACCTAGTATCCTGAGCCACCTGGCCAGCTTCCCGCACATGGAGTCCACGATGAACCTAGCCCCACACATAGGACTCACTGGGAAAGATTGATGGTGGTAGCCCCGCCCGGATTCGAACCGGGGTCTCCGGGTTCAAAGCCCGGCGTGCTTGGCCGCTACACCACGGGGCTCCAAGTGGCGAGCGCCGGACCTCCCTATAAAATTGATCCGGATGGTGCGGGGGGTGGGATTCGAACCCACGCGGGCCTGACGCCCACCGGACCCTGAATCCGGCGCCTTGGACCTGGCTTGGCTACCCCCGCCTGGTGCTCCGGCCGGGATTTGAACCCGGGTCTGGGGCTCGAAAGGCCCCTATGCTTGGCCGGGCTACACCACCGGAGCCCATTCCACCTATAAGCGTAACCCCAATAAAAATGTTATTAGGCCCGGAGTCAAGGAGAGGCTCTCTCTACTCAATCCGGATCTGGAAAATCGCCCATGGAAGATCAGATGCTGATGCCCATGTGCTCATCCAACTTCTCCCTCAGGTACTCCACGAAGAGCTCCTTTAGCTTCTTAGCCGTGGGACTCATGGCCTTGAAGATCTCTATCTCTGCCTTCTTTTTCTTCTCCAAGAACCACCTGTTCTCCCTCTGCCAAAATTCATTCTGGAGGTTGGGTAGGAACTGATTGTCCTGCGCCGCCTTGAGATCGGCGGGGGTGAGGGGCTCCAGCGCGAACTGGTAATCCTTGAAGAATCCCTCCTCAACATCCTTAGTGAGTATGCCTATGAATCTTGCCTCCGGGGATGCCAGATATGGTATGTGGGCCGAATTTATGCTGTTGTAGATGACCGTGGCAGCTATCCTGAGGGACCAGGGAGACAAGTCGGTCAGGATGGCCACAGGCACGCCCTCGTCGGAGAGCATCCTCAGGAACCTCCTCATGCTCCTGGAGGCTTGTCCTTGGAGTATTGCGATGGCGATCTTCCTCTCCTCAGGTATGCCGAGCTCGATCATGTTCTTGGCCGGTCCGACCTTCTCTATGGCCACCACTGCCTTCACCCCTATCCTCTTGAATTTTATGTTCTCGGGCCTCGGGGGAACGGAATAACCCATCTCCCCGACCTGATCGGCCCTTAAAACCCTTCCAGATCTGTCAATGAGCTCTATATCTCCGTATATCCATCCTCTCGGGTCGCTGGTGATGGAAAAGGCCTCCCTTGGCATCCCGAGTATGAGCTCCATCAGCACTATCCTGGCGTCGGTTTCCCTCTGGTCCTCGGGAAACAGCGTGCCCTTCAGCCTCTCCACCTTGTGAACGTAGTAGAAATCCCTCTTCGTCATGGTGAGCCCGTTCTCTAGGTGATCCAGCGCCCTGCTAAGGCCGTAAAGGACGCCAGCCAGCGTCTTTAGGCTCTTGACCCTAGATCCCCTTATCCTACTGAAGGTCCGGGGGCTGAATATGTACCCCACCTTCTCGTCGAACAGTATATTCTTCTGACTGTTGGGGGGATACCTTATCTCCGGGAACTCTCCCCTCCTTATCCTCTCAGCTATCTCCTTCGCGAGCTCAAGAGCCTTCCTCTTTACCTCCAGCTCCTCCTCCATCCTCATCACCTACCCTGATCCTCAACCTCTCCAGCAGGTTCTCCACCGGAGGCCTTTCTCCAAGTAGCTCCTCAAGGGTCTCCGCTATTATCTGATAGTACATTCGAAAGAGTTCATATCTCCTCCTGAGCATCTCCTTCCTCCTCTTGCGGCTCAGGAATATCCTGAGATCCCTGGCGCAGTTCCTCAGCCCGAGTTCTATCTCCCTGGCGACCTCTGGCACGTTGGCTATGAACTCCTTCCCAACAGTCTTGAAGGGCACCTTGGTCGACACTATGTGAACGAAGAAAACTATGGGCTCATCTTCAGGACTTTTTATTCCGTAATTGCTCCAGTCTATTCTCTTTATTATCTGGTAAGATACATCGCTGGACACGTCATAGAGGAGGGGTATCCTGTTGGCGTATCTGTATAGCTGGATCTCACCTGAGGGCTTTATCTGGCCACCGTAGGCGATGGCCGTCTCTACTATAAAGGGGTGAGCCTCGTAAACTGATGGCGGCCTCTGAACCGCCTTCACGAATTCTGGTTGTAGCTCCTTCCTTATGCCCGACTCGAAAAGATCAGCCCCAAGGGGCGAGAGCACACTGGGGTCCGGAGGGAGGAATTTGTCGTAGCTTTTGAGCGCCCTGAAAAGCCTCTCTATCTCCTCATTGGTTAACTTTGAGGGTTTCTTCTCAGGAGGGAGCCCTGCCAGCTTCAAGACCTCCATAGCTGTCTTTTCACCCACTCTCTGGAAATGCTTGGTCAGGAATGACTTGAGGGTGCGGGCCTTGGTGGCTTGCAGCAATCTCTGGAGCAGCTCTAGGTCGACCCCCTTAGGGTGGTAAAGGGATTCCTTCGGCCTAGGTGGCAGCTTCTCAGTGCTCCTTGGGAAGACGAATAGATTCCCATCTGGATCTATGAAGGTGATGTCTGCATAAGGAACAACAATAGCGGTCTGATGCAAGTAATCAACAATCTTTCTCTTTGCTCTGGGATAGTTACCCTCGAAGAAGGACTCCACCATCGTAAATGAGGTCCTAGAGATTCCTCTGAGAACCCTCCTATCTAGGACGACCGGTTCGTTCCTCTGAATGTCGATCATCATGGTTATCTCGTAGATGGGCTCACCCACCCTAGCTGACGTAACCTTAAATGGTTTATTCGTGGTTATCTGGCCGTAAAGGAGGGCCATAGTCCCTCCCAACCCGAAGGTGCCCCTGCTCTGGATCAGTCGGTACTTGGAGCTGACGAACACCCTGCCGAACGCTCGAGGTATCTCTTCCGGTCCCAAACCTATTCCATTGTCCGCCACCACTATCCTGTACCACGGGAGGGAGCCAGCATCCCTCCCCCTGTACTCGGTCATGAGCACCTGTATCCTCGGGGGCTTCTCCGCCATCTCGGCAGCATCCAAGGCATTCTCGACCAGCTCTCTGACTATGGTGTAGGTGGCCCTCACAGGGTTGTCGAATCCGGCCAGTGACTTGTTCCTGTAGAAGAAGTCAGCCGCGCTTATCTCCTCAAGCCTCACACCTTCTGACATGGGAACACCTCACTCCTCCTCGTCAACGTTCACGGTCTCCCTTAGGGCCTTCCTGACCATGGCTTCATCCATCACGGCTCTCTTGTTCATCTCGGCTATCTTCTTCTCCATGGCCCTGTAGGCTGTGGAGTGCATGGACCCCTCCAGCAGGGAAAACACCGCCTCCCTGGCGGCTACCACATCATATGTCCTCCCTATTATGGAGACCGTGTGTCCGTAGACGGAGATGTGGGTATTAGTCCTGCCCTCTATGTAGGAGCGGGCCTTTCCCTTCTCCCCTATCAACCTGCCTCTCATCCTCTTCAGGGCATTCTTCCTCGCACCTACGAACCTCCTTATGTCTATTATCTCCAACACGTAATCGTCCTGAAGTAGCTTGAGGGCTATCTCTGGGTTGAAACCTCTGCCTATGGCCCTGATCACTGACTCCAGTTTCATAGGCATTAGAGGATCCTCTAAAACCTCGGGGAACCTGATAGAAACCTCCCCCGTGCTGCTGTTCACTAGTATGTCGGCTCCAGTAAGCTCCTCGATCATGGCCTTCGTCGAGCCTCTCTTACCTATCAGGACTCCTATCCTGTCCTTTGGTATCCTGACCCTTATCTCCCGCAAGAGCAAGACCCCCACTCAGACCTCCTTCGTTCTAGCAAGCTCGTCCGCAAGCTTGTAAGGGTCCGGGACATCTATCCGGTATCGCTTTTTAAAAAATGAGGTGACTCTCTCTAGGTCCCTCACGAGGAGCGAGAAGGAACGTGGGTGGGCCGTCACAACGGCTTGGGACACATCTATGATCCATGGGAAATCGTCCCATATCATTATATTGTACTCGCTGAGGTCTCCGTGTACGAGGTCCGCGTCAACGTATGACCTCTTTACTTGCCCTAGGATCTCATCCAAATAGCTTACAGGATCGTTCAGATTGGCATCCTTGAGCAAGGGAGCGGGAATTCCATCACTTCCAATGAACTCCATCACCAGCACGTTCCCCACCACGTCCACTGGCCTTGGAACCCTGACCCCGACTTCCCTGAGCCTCTTCAGATTCCTGAACTCCTTTCTGGCCCATATTGGGATTATCTTATCTTTATCTCTAACTATCGGAAATCTGTGGTCTCCAATAATGTATTCCAAGTACTTCCCGAAATTAGTCGTGTAGATCCTGTATATCTTGACGGCGAGCTCACCAGCTGGCCCCTTCCCAGCAAGTACTAATGACTCCTTGCCCGCGCTCACGATCCAAGTCAGATCATCCAGCACCCCTTTGTTAAACAACTTGATGAGAGCCCTGACTGTCCTACTATCAAAGGCCAGTTGCCTTACCTTGAAGTAATCCTCATCCCTCACCTTTCTCCTTGATCTCTCCCTCTCCAGAAGCTTCTCTATTCTTTTCTCCAGCTCCTCTAACCTGTCAGACAAGGATCTCCCTCTGAAAGCTACCTATCTCATCCCTCCTTGTAGAGTGCCCAGTCCTCGGGTATGTACCCCTTCTCCACGAGCCACTGGACCTGCTGGTGGGTGTACCTGACCACTATGTCCCCTCTGTCCTTCTTGAAGGGCCAAACAGACACAAGGACTATGTCCCCTCTCTTAATCCATGATCTCCTACCCTTCAGCTTACCCCTGACCCTACAAACCCTTATGGCACCATCTGCGCACTCCACCCTGAAGTGGCCCTTGCCTAGAGGTTCAAGAACTCTTCCGAATACCTCCAGTTCCTCCTCTACTGGAAGAAGATCTTCCATCACCGCATCAAGGGATCTCTCCACATCGCTGCTCTTCTTCTTTTTCTTGTACGATCTCCTCTTCCTGCGCAAGCAATCCCCCCTTATATCTTGGGAATAGGGGTCTCAGCCCCGCACGCCTGGCACCTGAGCACCCAAGCCTTCTTTATCTTCACTATGACCGTATCTGGCCTGCCGCAATGAGGGCATATCACATACGTCTTTATGAACCTCTGCAATCTGTTTTCCACCTGCCGAGGATCTATTCTCCTGCTGAGTATGAGCTTCCTCCCGTCTTCCGTTAGGAAGTACGGAGATCCCAGTTCCTTGGATAGGTATCTGGCTAGGAGCTTCGGATCTCTGTTGAGGGCGGTCGTTATCTCCTTGAAGTTGACTATGTGAGTCTGCTTTCCCTCTATCGCTATTATTGGCTTGGGCGGCGTGAACCTCTCCCCACTGACGACGACAGCGGGCAGCTGCTTCCTAGCCTCCCTGAGCATCTCCAAGTACTCTTCCTTGGTCGACATGCCTGTCACCCCAACCGACGTACAGGTACTTCCCGCCATCCTCGTATATTAAACCTAAGTCCTCCAGCTCGCGCAGCAGGGTCGAGAGCGCATCCGCATTGGTCCTGAGCAGGTCGGCCATCTCGGCCACCGTGAGGGGACCTATCTCCCTCAGCAGTTTAATTATGGTTCTCCTATATTCCGCCTCGTCATCCAGTGCCCTAGGAGGTATTCTGTACCTGAGCTTCCTTCTGAGGATCTCCAGCCCCCTCAGGAGTATGAAATTAGGGTCCCTGACCTTCACCAGGATGATCGGGTAGAGGTAGAGGGAGTCCCTCCAACTCCTCACTCTACCTATCACATCCACAAGGGTACCTATCTCTGGTAATTTACCGGTATCCGGATCTGAAATTCTATCTATGTCCTCCTCCCACGCTTTAACTTGGATGCTGCCACTTCCATCATGTACCTCTATCCAAGCGAAGGTTCCCTCTTGGTTCACCCATCTGTTGATCACGAGTCCCATTACCCTTATCTTGGAGACGCTCCCCCATGGCAGCCTGAAGTAACGCACCTGATTGACCGAGATGTCCTCAAATCGGCCCTCCCTGAGCTCCTCTATCCATACCTTGTGAGCTGGTTCAGGTGTGATAGAGCTCATCGCCTTCCCCAGTGATTCTAGCTAATCCTTATATATAGGTCGGTGTCCTATCGATCGGGGCTGGGGCCCGTGGCTCAGACTGGATAGAGCGCCCGCCTTATATGGCGGCTCCCGCTACAGGGACCCCAGGGGAAAAGCGGGAGGTCGGGGGTTCAAGTCCCCCCGGGCCCACTATGGCCCTCGGATGACAGCTTGACTCTCAGGAAGAGTGTCCTCAGGGACATGTACCATAGGTAAAGTGCACCGCTCAGGGCCAAGAATCCCACTATTACCTCTATCATGGCGATGAGAAACCCCCTAGTCCCTAGGACAGATATTATCGCCTTTATCAGTAGCAGCGAACCGAGCACTAGGACCCACCCAGAAAGGACGCTATAAATTGCTAGGAGGAGTCCCCTGTCAAATTCCATCCGATCACCTCGGTGTCAGGAGGAAGAAAGTGATGCAGGCCAGCAGGCCAGACAGCAGTGAGATCAAGGCAACCTCTCTAACTATTCGCGGTTCGGTCTTGCCCCTATCGCTGGTTAGGACCGCGATGAGTGAAATGGGGGCTCTCTTATCCGGATTGGCCCTGATCACCCCGCCCTCAACTAGGACGGGCCTGATCCTTATATCTCTCCTCTCCATGAGCCCCCCTATCGAGGCTATTATGGAGAAGCCCGATACCATGAAGGGCATCAGGGAGATGGCGAAGAAGGCCTCGGAGTTGGACAGGGAGGCAACAGAGGCCAGCGCGGCTCCCACGAAGAGGGAGTTGGAGTCTCCGCCGAACACCTTGGCCGGATACCTGTTCCTGGCGTAGTAGGGTAGAAGGGAGCCGTAGAGCGCCAGTAAGGAAGCCAGACCGGAGAAACTTTTCAGTGAGATCAGGACAGGTACCAGCGGGGCTGTTGAGGCGAAGACGGAGAGGGGCATCATCCCGTTCAGGGCATCCATCATGTTGACCCCATTGGAGAACACGGTGAACATGGCCACCAAGATTACCCAGTAGGTGTAGTAGAGCCTGGCCCTCCCTAGTATCGGGAGGTAGGGCCTGGGCACTATCGCGCCGCTAGCCATAAGGAGGAGGGCGGGGAGAGTGAGGAGGAAGGGCTTGGTCTTCGGACCGAGAGGGGAGATGTCGTCCAGAAGCCCTATTAGGAAGGCCAATCCGGTGGAGGCAACGACCGCCTCTAGGGAGACCTGATCCGTCATAGAGGCCAGCACCATAACCGCCACGGCAAAGGAAAGGTACACTGCGGGTCCCGCCGGTTCCGGTACCTTGGGCCTGCCCGGCTTGTGCACATCCTCCGATAATCTTCCCTTGGCGATCAACTTGGGTATCAGGGACCTGTGAAACGCCTCGGATAGGATCGCCGAGAGCGCTACCGCGAGCGCCAGCGGAGCAATCCACGCTAGCATTTTTATCATTGACCAACCGGTGAGAACCGATAAAAAGATGCTTCCACCGAGCTGCATCGTCCTCAGTGCATCCCTGATGCTGATCGGCTCCGCGGCCACCTATTTCCTGACTGGCGTATGGGACAGGATCTCAAGGGAGAGGGGATTGCTGTCCAAGGACCTTCACAAACCTCGCGAGACGTGGGGAACCAAGATAGGAGGGCTTCCCGCATCCCTCATCATAATAGTGACGACGTCGGCAGCGTCTCTATTCCTTCCCCTGGCTCCCTACCCCCTGCTAACCGCCTCGGTATTCTTCGCCTCCATGGGACTGATTGACGACGCAATAGGCCTCAGGAACTCTGAGAAGATAGCCCTTTCCGGGGTACCCTTCCTCCTGTTCTCCAGCTACATGGCCCCCTTCCCGCCCTTCGACGTCAACCCCCTCATCCAGCTGGTGGCGGTCACCCTGTTCGGGATCTACGTCACCAACGCCTTCAACACTCTGGCGGGCTTCAACGGGCTCGAGGCCGGTTCCTCCCTGATAATATACCTGACTCTCTCCCTACTACTCATCGCCCGGGGAGATCTCAGGTGGACGATCCTCCTGATATCCGCCTCCGTGCTCCTGTCCTTTCTTCCCCACAACTGGTTCCCGGCTAGGGTCTTCCCGGGAAACGTCATGACTTTCCTGCTGGGCGGTCTCGTCAGCTTCTTATCAGCACAGGCCGGGCTCTACTGGCCCCTCCTGGTGATGACCATTCCCCATGGATTCGACTTCCTCCTCAAACTCATGACTTGGAGGAGAACCGAGAGGAAGGTCCCCAGCAGGGTGAGGGAGGATGGAACCCTCATCTCCCCACCCAACAGGTCTCTGGCCCAGCTGCTGATAGAGAGAGGGGTAAACAGGGAGTACGATCTGGTGCGGGCCATACTAGGAATGGAAGCGGCGCTGGCCGCCCTCACCCTCCTGATACATCTTCCAAGTTAGCCACAGCCTCCTGTTGGCGAAAGGCTCATCCAGCCTTGTGATGGCCGCGTTCTTGGGCGCCTGGATCAGCTGGTCGGGATCCCTCTGAGCCAGCTCGGCGAGCTCTTTCATGGCCTCCACATAGGAATCTATCTCCTCCAGGCTGTCTGTCTCCGTGGGCTCCATCATGAACGCCTCGGGCACTATCGACGGGAAGTACATGGTTGGAGGATGGAGTCCCCTGTCTATGAGGGCCTTGGCGAAGTCGAGCGCCCTCACCCCGTACTCCTTCCTGAACCTCGACAGCGATATGACGAACTCGTGCTTGCAGGGTCTGTCCCTCCCGTAGGGAACATCGAAGCCCAGGTCCATGAGCCTCCTCTTGGCGTAGTTGGCGTTCAATACCGCCACCCCAGAGGAGAGTCTCACTCCTTCACTGCCTAGGAGCTTGAGATATCCCCATGCCTTCACCAGCACGCCTACGTTACCGAAGAACATCCTGACCTTCCCAATGCTCCTCGGCAGGTCGTACCTCAGCCTGTACTTGCCCCCTTCCCTCTCCAGAACGGGAACGGGTAGGTAGTCCTCCAGCTCCTCCACCACCCCCACCGCTCCCGCTCCCGGTCCGCCCCCGCCACGGGGTGCG
>JALWYH010000038.1 GCA_027078475.1 Thermoproteota archaeon | reverse complement strand
CAGCTTCAGCGTGCCGCGCTCCTTGCCCTCAAGGGTGTGGTGCATGCTCACCGGGTGGGCCTCAGCCGGGTTGCCGCCGAATATCAGGTAGACGGAGATGAACTTGGTGTCTATGAAGTGCTGCGTCTGGGCGCCGAAGCCCACCGTGCCGGCCAGGCCGGCGACGGTGGTGCTGTGGCATCTCCTCGCGTCGTGGTCGATGTTGTAGCTGCCGAGGAGCGTGGCTATCTTCTTTATCAGGTAGGCCTCCTCGTTCGTGAGCTTCGCGCCAGCCTCGATCATCATTGGGAAGAGCTTGCCCACGTAGTAGATGCCGTCGCTGTGGTACGGGCCCCACTCACCCTTCTTCCCGTAGGTCTCGATGATGTTCTTCAGCTTGTCGGCTATGTAGCGGAAGGCCTCGTCCCAGGTGGCGACGCGCCACTGGGGCCTGTACTTCTCCAGTATAGCGCGGAACTCGTCCTCGCTGCTCGCCTTCTTCAGCTCCTCCACTGGGGGCTTGGGGTTGACCCTTATTAGCGGCTTCGTGAGGCGCCTCTTGTTCCTAGAGCCGAACTGCTGTATGGAGGCGAGGCCCTTGGGGCAGAGGTGCCCGAGGTTCTGCGGGTTGTCGGGGTCGCCCTCCAGGTAGAGGACCTCGTTGTTCCTCTTGTAGAAGATTATGCCGCAGCCGACGCTACAGTAGTTGCAGATGCCCCTGACCTCCGTTGTGAAGCGGAAGTTGTCGCCGAACCCTATTTCTCCGAGCTTGTACTTTTTCGGTGTGGGCAGTGCAGTGGCGGTGCCGACGTTGGAGAGGGCGAGGGCGAGCGCCCCGAGACCGAGGGTCTTGAGGAAGCGCCGCCTCGTCGCCCTATATCCTTCACCGTCCATGTTTTCAGCCTCTTTAACAGAAATATATGTTAGGGAAAGAAATATACGGGTTTACTAATTTCCTCGATATTTATACGCAGAAATATCGAGGAATAATTATCATTATTTATCTTAACCAGGGCGGATAGGTTTATACGCCGCCACCCCCCACCCTACCTGTGTCCGCCGAAAACTTCCAGGAAGACATGCCCGAGGACTACTTCGCCTACGAGGAGCTCCAGTACCCCGACAGGAAGTGCCGCAAGCCCGGCTCCAAGAAGAGGGACAAGTTCAAGGCGGGAAGGGAGCCTTGGAAGGAGGAGTAGACACATATAGGATAATAAGGGCCTTCAGGGCCACAGCCACCTCCCTCTCCGAGATAGAGGACCCCGTAGCAGTGGAGCAGCCGGTAAAGGCCCTCATAGGCGGGGCCAAGCACACCCTCTACGCCCTCCCCCAAGCCATCGAGGAGCTCGTCGCCGGCTACGCGTACACAGAGTCCCTGCTAAAGCCCCCCTTCTGGGTGAAAGACGCGGCCGCCTCCCCAACGCCTATACCCCGTGGCCGCCTTGTCCACGCCCCAGGCCCAGCGGAGCCGCCCCACCTAAGCCCCCAGCTACTCTCCACAGCCATGGACGAGCTGCTATCCTCGGGGACTCTCCACTTCAAGACCGGCGCCACACACCTCGCAGGAGCCCTCGCCGCCGGGGGACTCAAGTATACCTTCGAGGACGTCTCGAGGCACAGGGCCGTCGACAAGGTTGTCGGGGCCCTCCTCCTCTCCGGCGAGACGCCCAGGGCCTACGCGCTCCTCGTGAGCAGCCGCATAACATACACCCTGGCCCGCAAGGCCGCCGCCGCAGGCTTCGCGGCGATGGCTTCTAGGGCCGCGGTCACCACCGCCGCCGTGGAGGAGGCTCGGAGAGCGGGCATGTGCCTTATAGGCTTCGTGCGCGGCGGCCGCCTAAACATCTACGTCCCCTGCCCCTCAATCGCCGGCACAAGCCCAGCCGCCACGGCGAGCGAGGAAAAAAGCGAGAAGGCAGCCACGTAGAGCCCTGTCTCCCAGAGATTAGTCTCTGGAACCAAGCCTGCCGTTACAAGCATGAATGCCGAAAGCATCAAGCCGGCATAGGCTGCGCTTATCCTCCTCTCCCC
>JALWYH010000037.1 GCA_027078475.1 Thermoproteota archaeon | reverse complement strand
GATGGAGGCCCGCGAAGAGCTTAGACGCCTAAAAGGCGTGCTCGCAGGCAAGGAAGAGGAGGCCTTCACCCTCCTAAGAGAGCTCAGAGCCCAGGGTGAGGAAAAACTTGAAAAGCTGCAGAGAACTACCCAAGAAGCTCTCAAGTGACTCCAGCGTCGCCATAGCGTACCTCCTGGGCGGGAAGCTCTCCGACGCCGCCGAGTGCGTTCTCTTCTCCGACAGGCAGCTCTACATGGCCGAGACGGCGCTCGCGGAGATATACTACGTAACCTGCAGGCTCAGAGGCGCGGAGACCGCCCGGAGGCTCGTGGCTGCGATCAGAGAGGTGGGGCTCGAGCCCCCGCCCAGGGGCATCCACGAAAAAGCCGGAGAAATAAAGTGCCGCAGAGCAATATCACTCGCGGACAGCTACGTGATAGCCCTTGCCGAGCTCGTGGGCGGCGCGGCGGTGTTCGCGAGGAGGGAGCGCGGACTGGTGAGGGAGGCTGAGGAGAGGCGGTTCAACGTGGAAATAGTTTTCCTGGAGGACTTGCTCCCTAGGGGACGGGGAGGCGTGAGGGCTGATAAATAATGTTGTATAATACGGTTTTCAGCCGGATCAGCGACGCTGCCTCCCCTGCGGGGGCGGAGCTAGCGCGCAGCGGCCCCGGGGAACCCGGGCGGCTCCGCGAGCGGAAATCCGTTATAATACGGTGTAAAGCCGTATATTGAGCGTTTTCGGCTCAAAAAACGCTTTTTACATGGCACGTGTAATACTACGTGGCGGCCAACTTGGATCTGAAACAGCTATTCTACAGGGCCATGGAAGTGGGCTACCGCGAAGGGTGGCACCGCAAAGTCGCAAAGTACGCCGAAGCGCCGGGCTCCGCGCGGTGGCAGCCCCTCCTCTACCACGCCATAAACGCCGCCCTAATAGCCTGGGAGACGGCGCCCCTCTTCAACGCCCAAGACCACAGGCCGGCCCTCTTCGCCGGCGCCTTCCTCCACGACTACACCAAGCACAGGAGGGAGTTCCAGGAGCTCCCCTCCGGCCGGGGCTCAATGCCCCCCAAGACCCCCAGCGAGGAGGAGAGGCGCCACATGGAGGAGATAATCAGGGCCCTGGGCCTCGAGGGCGAGGAGGCCAGGCTGGCGCTCAGGATAGCGCTCCTCAACGAGGCCCCCGGCGCACCCCAGGACCCCGTCAGGCAGCTCAGGGAGGGCCCCCTGCCCAAGAACCTCCTCGACGCCGCCGTCCTCGCCGACGTTCTCACGAGCCTCAAGGGCTACTGGGACCTCTCCGGGCGGCCAGCCGAGATTCTGCGCCGCTACGGCTACCACCTGGCCTACCACAGGGTGTCCCAGATACGCGGCGTAGTCACGCAGCTCGTCCACAGGGCCGTGGCCTCCCTCATGGAGGGGAAGGGCTACAGGCCGATCCTCTACCTCGCGGACGGCGTCGTCTACGTGGGCAGGGGCGAGGCCTCCATAAGCAGGGAGGAGCTTAGGAGGGCGATCGTGGACTCCATAAAGAGCTTCCTCGACCGCATACCGCCACGGAGGCTGGGCGAGGCCTCCTTCGGCAACATCGTGCAGACCGTCATAAGGGCCCCCGAGTTCCTCAGGGCCTCAGGGAAGGCGGTGGAGGGCCTCTGGCTCCACGTTTCCAGCCAGAACTTCGTGAGGAAGCCGAAGATGAGCGACAGGCTCAGAGCGGTCCTCGAGGAGCGTGGCGTCACGGGCGTCGAGGCCGAAGACCTGGGCGCGAAGATAGTGTCCGCGAAGAACCTCTTCATAGTGTACAAGGAGATCCTCAAGGAAACCGGGGAAGACGGGGCGGACGAGAAGCTCGCCGAGGCGCTCGGGGTGAAGCCGGAGGAGATAGGGGCGCTCAGGGTTATCGGGAACACCACAAAGGCCGAAAAGCTCGTGGACCTCCTGCTCCCCTTCCTCCGCAAGACAGGCCTCATAGACCTCACGCCCGAGGAGGCCGCGGAGAAGCTCCTCAACGCAATGATGGACGCGACCAGAGGGC
>JALWYH010000036.1 GCA_027078475.1 Thermoproteota archaeon | reverse complement strand
CCCGGTCCGCCCCCGCCATGGGGTGCGCTGAAGGTCTTGTGTATGTTAAGATGGGCGATATCGACTCCCATATCTGACAGGCGGATCCACCCCATTATCGCATTGAGGTTGGCTCCATCGTAGTACAGGTAGCTCCCGTTAGAGTGGAGGATCTCAGCTACCTCCAATATGTCGCTCTCGAATATTCCCAAGGTGTTGGGATTCGTCACCATCATCCCGGCGGTTCTCTCGCTGATGGCCGCCCTCAGGGCCCCCATATCCACGGTCCCCTCTTCGGAGGGGGGGATCCTGATGACCTTGAATCCCGCCATGGCGGCGCTGGCGAAGTTGGACCCGTGAGCCGATTCGGGAATCAAGATCTCGTCCCTCCTCTCGCCCAGATCGAGGAACCTCTTCCTCATTATCAGGGCACCGACCAGCTCGCCGTGGGCCCCGGCAGCTGGCTGCAGTGAGAACCTCGGCAGACCAGTTATCTGGGACAGCATCTCCTGAAGCTCGTACAGCAGGCCCAAGATTCCCTGCGCCCATTCATCGGGTGTGTAGGGATGCAGGTTCCTCAGGGAAGGATGGAACTCGAGCCTCATGACCACCTTGGGCGTGTACTTCATGGTGCAGGAGCCCAGCCAGTAGGGACCGCTGTCAACGCCGTAATTCATCTGCACCAAGTGGTTGTAGTGCCTAGCTACCTCGGGTTCCGTGAGCCCAGGAATGCTCACCTGGTCCCTGATCAGATCCTCCGGTATGAGCTCGGTGATATCCCCCAACTCCTGCCTAAGCTCGTCCTCCGCGGAGGCCACGATAACCCCGCCCTTTCCCCTCTCTCCGAGCTCGAATACCGTGGGCTCCAAGACACCGTCCGCCAGCTGCCATCTGGCCTGTCTGTACATCCTCACTCGCACAACCCCCCCATCAGGTCGAGGAGCAGATCAAGATCCGACCTGCTATGTTTCTCGGTGGTTGACATGAGACCCAGCCTGCCGCTCTGATCAACGTCCGGGAAGAGCCTGGAAACCTGGAAGGCCCCTAGAATCCCGCTCTCCATCAGCCTGCGATTCACCTCTTCCCATGGTCTCCGGGAAACAACTGGGAGTTCCTTGAAGTGGAGAGATTCAGGGAACATTATGCTGAAGCACTCCAGCTTCCCGATTTCCCTCTTGAGGTATGCTGTGTTGTACAGTATCTTCTCGGCCACGGCTCTCATTCCATCCGGACCTAGGAGAGACAGGTATATGGCGGCCCTGATCGCCATCAGCGATGAATTCGTCGTTATGTTCGATGTGGCTTCCTCCTGCCTTATGTGCTGCTCTCGGGTCTGCAGGACCATGGTGTATCCCCTGTAATTTCCGTCTAGGGTCCTGGTCATACCGATGAGCCTGCCAGGGAGCTGCCTTATATGCCTGAATCTCCTTTTAACGGCGAATATCCCGAGTGAGGGGCCCCCGTAATTCATGTAGCCACCGAGGTGCCCACCCTCGCCGATCACTATGTCCGCCCCCATCTCCCCCGGAGGCTTGAATATACCGTAAAGGAGAGGATCCGTTCCCACCGCCAGCAGAGCCCCCTTAGAGTGGACCAGCTCCCCTACTTCCCCCAAACCGGTCTCGACAACTCCGAAGAAATTGGGGCTTTCCACGTAGACCATCCCCACATCCTCATTGAGCTTCGATGACAGGTCCTCTAGGGACATCCTCCCATCGGCATCCCTTCCAATCTCCTCTATCCTGGCGTCGAGGGGCTCCATGTAGGTCCTCAGTACCCTAATCCTCTCAGGATGGGAGGTGGAGGCCACCAGTATCTCCCTCCTCTTGGTCACCCTGACGGAGAACCTCCCCGCTTCTCCCAAGGCGGAGGCGTAATCGTAAAGGGAGGCGTTGACTACGTCCATGCCTAGAAGCTCCGCCATGAGGGACTGGTACTCAAAGAGCGCCTGGAGGATTCCCTGCGAGATCTCCGGCTGGTAGGGGGTGTAAGAGGTGTAGAACTCTTGGTTCATCACGAGCTCATCCACCAAGGGTGGGATGTAATGATCGGCCACACCACCTCCCATGAACCTGAGCCTGAACTGGACGTTATTCTCAAGGGCTCGGGAGTAGAGAGATTCCACCTCCACCTGTGTGTGGGGATCTCCTACTTTGATGCTATAGGGCTTCATCAGAGAGGCCGGGACGTCCGAGAACAGATCGACCAAGTCACTCAATCCCATTTTACGCAGCATTCTCTTCTTCAAATGGTGGGAGGAGTTGGGTATCAGGCCCTCCGCTGACATCGGCATCAGGACGATATCACTCATGATTATCTTAACACTATAGCATGGATATGTCATAAACTCGGAGTGGAAACAATACTAGTCATGTCGTAAGCGTGTGACATAATGATGGGGGATCTCCTATAAGAGAGCTTTCTTACTGTAATCGATCCCTCGAGATCATCCTCTCCTATGGTCCCCCCATCCGCTGGGCCAACTCCCGCGAAACATTCATTTGTAACTCTCAAAAGTTACATATCAATATAAAAGAAAGACCACGGAAATATTAACACTGATGGTGCCATATTCGCCTCAGGCCATTGAATCATACCTTAAGGTCGGGTAATATCCCGCTAGTATTCGGTGGTATCATGGTAGTAGTTTCGTTCCATATACCCCACTCTCTCATGAGGGAATTGGAGAGATTGGTCCAAGAGGTGGGGTTCACAAGCAAGAGCGAGGCCATAAGGGAAGCCATAAGGCTCCTCATAAGGGAATACAGAAGAAGGAACGCCGGAGGTGTGGCCTACTGATGTTCGGAGAGATGCAGATGCAGGAGGACGGCCCGTCCCAAGGTAGGGAGATGGTCGATCTCTTCAGGAGGATCTTCAACACATCACCGGAGGATGGAGCTGGCATGCCCATGGTGGATGCAGCTAGGGCCCTCGATTCCTTGGACACCCCCATGAAGAGCGAAGACTACTCGGCCGGGAACATAGTAATAGTGGGAGTGGGAGGATGCGGGTCAAACACGGTCCACAACCTCAACAAGCTCGGGGTCGAGGGGGTCAGACTCGTGGCCATCAATACCGATAAGGTACATCTAGATGGGGTGGAGGTCCCATATAAGATACTCATTGGCGAGAACATAACCAACGGGCTCGGTGCTGGTGGGAGACCAGAGGTTGCTAGAGCCTGCGCTGAGCAGGATTCTCACAAGATATCCGACGCGTTGGGAAGCAGACCGGATCTCGTCTTCATAGCTGCTGGCATGGGAGGGGGTACGGGTACGGGAGCCGCCCCAGTGGTGGCCAAGATAGCCAAGGACAAGGGAGCGAAGGTGATAGGATTCGTCACCCTCCCCTTCAAGACTGAGGGCAGGCACAAGTACAAGATAGCCCAGGAAGGGATAAGGCAGCTCAGGAAGTGGGCGGACACCGTGGTCCTGATATCTAACGACAAGCTCCTCCACCTGGCCGGGGAGCTCCCCATAGACAAGGCGTTCGTGATGGCCGACTACACCCTGGCCATAATGGTGAAGGGTATAGCTGAGATAATAAGGAAGAGGACCATGGTTAACGTCGATCTCAACGACATAAGGACTCTGATGTCAGCGGGCGGAGTTGCGGCTGTGGGAATCGGCGAATCCAGCGATCCGAAGAGGAGAGCCGAGGAAGCGGTGAAGATGGCCCTCAAGAACCAGCTGATAGAGATATCGCCGGATGGCGCCAAGGGGGCACTTGTGGTGGTGTACGGCGGCAGCAACCTCAAACTCACCGAGGTCCACCAGATCACGGAGATAGTCGCCTCTAGGATGTCCAGTGACGCCATAATAAAGATAGGAGCCGACATGGATAAGCAGCTCGGGGACAGCGTTAGGGTCATACTGCTCCTCACGGGCATAAAGTCGCCCGATGTCCTTGGCCCGGAGGGGGGGATCACCTCTAGGCCCGCACTGAGTCCCGTGGGCATAACCGCTATAGATGGCCAGTACGATCCGGTCAGTGTGGTGGAGGATATCCTAGGTAGGGGCTATGTCCTCTACTGAGTGCTGGCCCATGCTCTCACTATTTTTATCATCCTCTCCTCCCTGTATCCCGTGATCACCCTGATGTAGTTTGGTACTCCGGGGAGGGGCTCGTCCACGTCCACCACTAGTTCCCTTATCCCCCTGAGTTTTGCTGGGGTCGATATGACCAGCATGTCCTCAGCCCAGTCGGCTCTCCTGACGGCGGGTATGAGCTGCTGATTACCCCTTCCCAGCAGGAAGGAGGTCCCCCCTATGGGAGTCAGGATTATCAGGGGCCTCTCGTCCGAATCGCTAGCCAACGCCTCCATCTTGAAGTAGTCCACATCCCGGATGTACTCGCCCCTCCTGAGCACGTCCACGGTGGATGGGTTCTTTTCATAGCCCATCCTTCCGGCCACGTAGCTCACCGTCCTACCGGGCCCTAGGACGATGAACCCCCTTCCCTCAATCCTCTCGCGGATGTACCTGTAAATGCCCTCCAAGATCACCTCGTCCGGCGCCTCTACACTCTTGCTTCCCTGAACGAGTGGTGAAGCAGGGATCCTCAGGGTACCAGCTACCCTCACGGAAAAGGTACCTCTTCTGTAACTATCCTCGGGTATATCCAGAACCTCGCCCAGAGTCTCACCTAGGTCACCCCTCAAGTAATTCCCAGCGATCCTCCCGGCATCCTCCGGGGACTTGGCGAACACCGAAGAGAAGACCTTTACGCCTGACGGTATGCCCAGCACGACCAATTCATGATTAACGGCCTTGAGGATATCCAAGGCAGTTCCGTCTCCGCCTGAGAAGAGCAGAAGATCCACGTGCTTCTTCGCCATCTCCCTCGCGGCCCTTATCGTGTCCTCTCTACTGCTCGGATGTGAGGGAATGTGGTCAAGGGGAACATAATTGGCCTCGAGGCCAGCCGAGGCTATGGATATCTCCCCCATCTCTCCCCTTGGAGCTAGGATAATCACATCCTCTTCGGACAGCATCCTGAGCGCCCTAGCTGCCCTCTCAGGGGACCTCTTCCTCACGCCCCTCCTCAGGGCCTCTCTCACGGTTTCGGGATCGTCGGTTCCCTTCCTTCCTAGGGGTCCCCCCATTCCAGCTATCGGATTTACTATTAACCCAATTTCGCGTCTTTTCCCTCCGATATCTGACACCCGTCGTATCGAGGTGTGCGATGGAATTGAAAGGCATTTCCCCTTCGAGAAGTTCAGGATTGGGCAGAGGGATCTCCTGAGGCATCTCTGCAGGGGGTTGAGAGGCGGTGGAGTTACGCTGGTAGAGGCGCCCAACGGCATAGGCAAAACGGCGGCGGCTCTCACAGCTATGGAATACCTATCCCGCTCTGTGGGAGGTCCCTTCCTGTACCTAGTCAGGACCCACAGTCAGATAGATAGGGTGCTGGCCGAGTGCCGGAGGTTCGAAGACCTCAGGGTCGCCGCGTTGAGGGGGAAGAAGGAGCTGTGTCTAAACTGGAGAGTCAGCAGGATCAGAAACTATCGCTTCTTCGACAGGAAGTGCAACGAGCTGAGGAGCAGAGGAAAGTGCCCGTATGCCAGAAGGAGGGCCATGATGGGGGGAGAGTTGGAAAAGTGCTTCGATCCCCTAATCCTAGATGAAGGAAGCTGTCCCTATTACGGATCGGTAGGGGCTCTGGCCCGCGGGAATTTCGACGTAGTTGTGGCATCCCACACCTACCTCTTGGACGACGGGCTCCGCACCTTCCTGAGGAGGGTGGTCAACGGGAGGGCCGTTCTAGTGGACGAAGCCCACAATCTAAAGAGGGAATGGCTGTCTAATCACCTACTAACGGTGGAAGAGGACTCCTTGAATTCACTAATTGGATGCAAAAAGCTCAGCGATACTCTTGATTATTTCAGGAGGTCACGCCTGAACTACATAGCGCTACCACGTAGGTACGCGGTATCGATAATGGAGTGCGAAGGACCTGTGAGCGAGGAAGGGAGAGAGCTACTGTCCTGGCTGAGGGGTGAAATCCTCAGAGCCAATAGAGTATTTCTCTCAAGGGGCGACGGGCTCATCATCTTCAGACGGCCTGAGACCACCTTAGAGAATGTGCTCTCCGAGTACGATTCGGCTGTCTTGATATCAGGGACTTGGGGAGGGAAGAGCTCCGAGGCCGAGTTCCTGACCCCGGTCCACTACTATTCGGTGCCCGTGCAGAGGTGGGGCAATGTGAGGACCTACATAAGTGGGGATTTCTCCACCAAATTCGAGGAGAGGAGTCCCTATGAGTACTACAGGCTGGCTACCACATTAGCGGAGCTTTCAAAGAGGGTAGCGGGTAATATAGGTGTGTTTACCGCCTCCTACGATATAATCAGGGGCCTGCTGGACGCTGGTCTGGGTGAGATGGTAGATAGGCGCCTCTTCGTTGAGAGAAGAGGGATGAGCGAGACGGAGAGGCTCCTAATGATAAAGAAATACAAGGATTCTTGGAGAGAGGGGGCCCTGCTGCTGGGGGTTCAGGGAGGAAGGAACAGTGAGGGAGAAGATTTTCCCGGTCCTCAGATGTCTGCATCTGTTGTGGTCGGACTACAGTTCATGAGGCCGGGGATCCTCAGGGATCTGACACTCTATCTATGGAAGGAGCAATCCAGGCTATTGGTACCTGAACTCCTTAACGCATGCAGGACCGCTATTCAGGCTGCCGCCAGGCCAGTGAGATCACCAGACGATGATGGCTTCATCCTGCTGGCCGATAGTAGATTTAAAGCATGCTCCAACTTCCTTCCGGAATGGATGAGGCGTGTGATTCGGATCGCCTCCCTAGAGGAGGTGCCCTACTTGGCCGATGAGTTCTTTAGCTCGGGGCACCACCTATCGCGGGATACAGGGGTGCCCCTCCATGGAATTGGTAGAGGTCCCGACCTATCTGAAGGGAGATCTTGTGATAAGGGACGTGATGGAGTCGCTGAAATCAGGATCCAAGATCGTCTTGGTCTCCTTCGAGGGGCATACCCTCCAGATGATTGGAAATGAGCTGAGCCGGGAGACTAATCTGCTGATAATGAATGCCGCCCTCTCAAACGGAGTTGAGCCCCTCCTAATGCTGGCCCACCTCTTGGGAGAGTACGACGGGTTAATAGATGAGATCTACGGTCCCTACGCGGTGACCCTCAGTACATCCGACGGAGTCCTTAGTATGAGGAGAAAGTTCGTAATAGCAATCAACCTCATAAGGTTCATTGAGAGCCAGACCGGTTCAAGGGTCAGGGCCTACACCTCATTTAGAACAGACGAGTCTTTCCGGAGGATGTTCGACAGGATCATATCGATGGGTGATCGGGATGGTCACTGATCTGGCCTCCATGCTCCTTAAGCCTGTGTGGTACATCCTACCCTCCTACTTCGCCAACATGTCGCCGGTCATATTCGGAGGAGGACGTCCCCTCGACATGGGGAGGAGGTTTCTGGACGGTAGGAGGATCTTGGGAGATCACAAGACCGTGAGAGGATTCCTGTCCGGTGTGCTAATAGGAACGCTGGTGGGCTGCCTTCAGGGAAGATCCCTGGCGGGTTTCCTCCTCTCCCTAGGTGCGATGGTGGGTGATTCAACCGGTTCCTTCATAAAGAGGAGGCTGAGCATGGAACCAGGTAAACCGGCCCCGCTACTGGATCAGGAGGGTTTTCTTCTCTTCTCCATGCTAATGGCTTATCCAGTTGAGCCCTTGGACGCTTGGTCGATAATATTCCTCTTGGTGCTAACGCCCCTCCTCCATAGGGGGACTAACATCATCGCTCACTGGCTGGGATTGAAGGGTGTAAGTCATTGAGTGACGACGAGCTCTCCCTTCTCAGGGGAAGGATACCGGACAGGTACTTGGACAGGCTCTCAAGCAGGGGCATCACCATAAAAGACCTACTGACGATATCCGACAGGGAACTGGCCGAGGAATTGGCCGTTGACAGGGATGTGGCTAAGGAAATACTGAGAATCGCCGCCGAGGTGCTCCTACAACCTGTGACAGCTGACAGCCTTCTGATGGAGAGGAAATCTCTCCTGTCGATCGGGATAAAAGGGCTGGATGACTTGCTGGGGGGAGGGTTTCAGGTCGGGACCCTAAATGCCATCTTCGGCCCACCCGCCTCCGGTAAGACCCAATTCTGCCTCCACATGACTGCTAGGTCCCTCCTGAGCCGGGATCATGGAGGGCTGTCGTCGGATGAGGCCTTTTTCGTGGACACCGAGGGCACCTTCTCCTCCGAGAGGATGAGGACCCTCCTCGCGGACAACGGACTTACCAGCAGTGACCTGTCCAGAATCAGGGTTCTATCCGCGCCGGGAAGCTCCCAGCTCAGGGTAGCACTCGACCTGTCCCTCAAATCCATAAGGAAGGGCGCATCTCGCTTCCTCTGCGTTGACTCAATATCCTATCCCTTCAGGAACTACAAGGGGCTCAGTGGCCTGAAGGAGAGGCAGGAGGAGCTTCAAGAGGCACTCTCACTCCTGCGGAGGATAGCTGAGCAGGGAGCGGTGGTCATAATTACCGTTCATGCAGTGAGGTGGGGCAGGGAGATCACCTCCAAGGGGGGGTTCGTGCTGGGTCACGTTCCCCATAACACCCTCTACTTCAGGCGGGTGAGGAGAAACACGGTCATAGTTTCACTGGAGGATTCTTCCTATCTCCCTCCCGGTCAGGCGGCCTTCAAAATCACGGAGTCGGGCCTGAGGTCCCCGTGAGATCATCTAAGGATTAAAAGGAATTGGCAGCTAGAGTCTTGGTGATCCGATGCACGAAGTGCCCGAGGACAGGCTCTATACCAAGACCCACGAGTGGGTCAAGCTGGAGGACGGAGGGGCCAAGATGGGCCTGACCTCATACGCGGTGGAGGAACTGGGCGACATAACCTACATAGAGGTCAAACCTCTAGGAACGACTGTGAGGCAGGGGGAGCCGGTGGGCCTCGTGGAGAGCAGTAAGACCACTGAGAAGATATATGCCCCGCTGTCGGGTGAGATAATAGAACTGAATGGAGAAGCTGGCGTTGTGGAGGAGGGAAGCGACGAGATCCCCATGGGACTGGAGGTGATAAGTGAGGACCCATATGGCTCCGGGTGGATCCTCAAGCTGAGGGTTGGTCCCGGGGTGGAGGAGGAGAGGAAGAATCTCTTGTCACCAGAGGAGTACAGGAAGCTGCTGGAGGAACAAGTGTGATGGGAAAATACGTTAAATCGGTGAAGGACCCCATTCATGGCTATATAGAGCTAACCGATCTGGAGTTGGAGTTGGTGGACTCCCTTCCCCTTCAGAGACTGAGGAGGATAAAACAACTCCCGGGATCCGAGTACGTTTACCCAGGTGCCATGAATACCAGATTCGAGCACTCGCTCGGAGTGATGCACCTGGCAGGTCTCATGGGTGAGAGAATCTCCGAGCAGTCCGATGAGAAGCGCGACATAGTAGCCCTGCTCAGGGTGTCCGGCCTGCTTCACGACATAGGACACGGCCCATTCTCCCATTCATTCGAGCCGGTGATGAAGAAGTCCCTAGGCATGACTCACGAGGAAATGAGCGTTCATCTGGTGGAGAGGACAGAGATATCGGATATTCTCGGGAGATGGGGCATCGAATCCCGGGAAGTCGGTGACCTGATAAAGGGGATCCACCCGAGGAGAAGCCTGTCGAGAATAATCAACTCGTCCGTGGACGCGGACAAGATGGACTACACGGTCAGGGATTCATATCACACTGGAGCCGGATACAGCGTCGACATACACAGGATAGCTCTTAACTCGATGGAGCATCATGGGGACCTAGTTATCAATGCCAGAGCTCTTGAAGCAGTTGAATCTCTTCTGATGGCCCGCTTGCTCTCCTTCAGAACCGTCTACTATCATAAGACCTCTAGGGCAGTTCAACTCATGCTCGAAATGGCCATGCTCTCCGCCATCACTGAGTTCAAACTGGATGATGTCCTAGAGGAACCGGACACGTTTTTGGAGCTGGACGACTACACCACTTGGGAAATCCTGAGGAGGAAGGGAGAGAGCAGAGAGATAATAGAGCGGCTGATGAGGCGGTACATACTGAAGCTGGCCATGGAGTGGTACGATATATCTCTCTCAGCCGAGGAAGTCGAGGATCTCAGGGAGTCCATAGCTAGGATCACTGGTTTGAGGACCTCAGATGTCGTGGTGGACTCGCCGAGGATAGAGTTCATAAAGTCGACGAACCTCCCTCTCCTTTGGAGGGATGGCAACCTCGTGGATCCCTTAGATGCCTCTCCGGTGCTCAGCAGGCTGAGGGATCTCCTGCCCAAAATGATCAGGATCTACACTTGGCCTCCCTACAGAGACAGGGTCAGGTCCCTGCTCAGAGATCGCCGCCCTGAGGACCTGCTTTGACCTCCGGGGAACTTTTAATCTTATAGAGACCCCATCTACGGCGGGGATTCCGATACTGGGGAAGGAATTCCTTATATGCGGTGACAGCTGCCGGAGGGTCCTGTCGATGACCCTGATAGCTCTCTCCCGTCTCCACGGGATTCACGAGGAGAGGGAGCTCTGGTCGGGATCCACCCCACAGGTCAAGCGGGGTTACGTCTCATATGAGGTCTCCCTCTTAGAGGAGGGGAATAAGTCCTCGCCCTTTCACGGAAGCAACGCCGTGAAGCACGTGATAAAGGTACTTCACGGCCCGGAGGACCCGGTGGGTGAGGTCCTCAGATTCAGAGTCACGCTGGGTTATTACTACATAAGTAGTGGTAGGGCCATCCACCTGAAGAGGGATCTCTACAGGCTGGACCTCAAGGGAGTTGAAAGGGGAGCCTTGGTCTCTCTCAGACTCGAGAAGGGACTTTCCAGGATAGGATACGATGAGCTCATCTCAAAGATCGTGGAGAAGGCTCAGGAATCCAGCTGGGAATCTAAGATATCTTACGCCCTTTTTCCCGACGAGATAAGCTCTTGTAGATAGAACTGGCCTTGTTTATCGCGTCAAGCAGGGAATTTATCCTGGATATCTCTTCCTCACTCAGCTCATCGTCTGCCTCATGTAATTCCCTCTCTAGGTGCCTTACGAGCTCTCTAATTACTCTCTCCATGACGAGCCTTTGCTGCTCTATCTTCACCTCCTCTTCGGACCCCACAAGGATTACCTCGGTCCCGCACACAGCGCAGACCACATCACCGCCAGGGGTCTCGAACAGGGGTGAGCCGCAAACCGGACAGGTCTCAGGTAGCATCTTCCATCCCTTAAGCAGTGCCTCAGCGAGTTTCCTGCTCCTCTCCGCAGGTTCGACGTTTCCGGGCATCAGATCCCACTAGATAGTTACCTTCCAAAGTAATAATTTTTTAAGTCGATGAGGCGCGATTCGAGCGGAGCTGCTTGATACGGAGGTGGTTGTTATGGCGACCAAGAAGTCCCAGAAGATTAAGGAGTATGAACAGTTCCTTTCGGAAGCCATCCAGCGGCTTGATAAGATCTCTCAGGATAGGAGCGTGCCCAGAAATATAAGAAGGGCAACTACCGAGGCAATAGAGGCCCTTAAGGATGAGAGTTTCAGTTATGGAGTCAGAGCTAACAAGGCAATCTCAATCCTCAATGAGATAGTCAATGACATAAACATGCCATTCCCCACGAGGTCGGAAATACTCCTGATCATAGGTCTCTTGGAGAGGATAAGGGATTAATCGTCCCTCATTTTACAAAGCACCGATACCAACTCGCTCTTCAGCAGGATGTTCTCCCACAGGAGGGCCTCCTCCTCTCGAGTTCCCCCCTCTATCAGCTTCATTACATCGGAGAGGGCTGAGATAGAGTAAGATATCAGGAGGTAGAGATCCTCTGCCACAGGTTCCTTCCTCAGAATGGACCTCGTCCTCTTCAGCCCCCTTATGATGGGCTCCATCTCGCTCGAGTACTCTGCCAGGGATCCCAGCCTACTGATAGCCCTGTCGATCAACCCCTCGTAGGTCGATGTTCTGTCCGCGTCAATTCTTTCATGGGGATCGCAGCACAGTCTGATTGACCTCGCTAAGGCATCTAGCATGCCGATGACCGCACTCAACTCTCTCCTCAAGTTAGTTCTCCTAGTCGTCCTGCTTCCCACATCCATCACTATCCTATCTCTTACCCATTTCAGCTGGGTCTCCAGCTCCCTCACCCTAGATCCAAGAATCGACAGCTCCTCCTTCAACCTGACTATGGCCTGCGGCCCATACTCGTCCAAGAATTCATTGAAGGATGATTCATCCACCTCCGCCAGCTCCAGCAACCCCTCCGGAACACCATCCGCCAGATGATCGAAGCAAGTTATGCCCGTTCTGGCCAGTAGATCTGCCAGCCTCCTCCCGGCTTCCTCCCCGAAGTAGCTCTCCAGGGAGTTCAGGAGATAATCGGACACTCTAGCTTCACCCATGATATCATCCCTGAAGGAGTGCCGGGGGAGGGATTTGAACCCTCGACCTTCCGGTCTTCAGCCGGACGCTCTCCCCCTGAGCTACCCCGGCAGTCAAATGGTGGACCGGGGGGGACTCGAACCCCCGACCTCCCGCATGCCAAGCGGGCGCGCTACCAACTGCGCCACCGGCCCTTTCTCTTATCGAGCCGGGGAATTTTAACCTTTTCTCCCCATCCTCAAGGGTTCATACGATCCTGAGCCCTTTCCATCTCACCTTGTTGGCCCAATTATATCTCCTCATGCGCTTACTCCTTCCGAATCCACACGCCGCGCAGTATCCCTTCCTGACGTTGTAGGAGTGCCGGCCACATCTCCTGCACCTGATGTGGGTCTTCCCCCTGCTCCTCCTACCCATGGAGGGTGTTCCCTTTACCATGCACCATCACCCGATCCCGCTCACTCAACTTCTATCTTGGGAGTTGATATAGCGATCACATTATCTCCCCTTATTAAAATCCTCTTACCTATCCTGCTCTGTTTGGTCCCCCCATCGGGAGTGGAGTATATCTCCTCTGCGTTGTCCAAGATCAAGTTCAGGTGATTGTCATAGGCCCTCAGAATCCCCCTGACGAACACACCATTCTTCAGGGACACCAAGATGTTGGTGTTAATGCTCTTGGATAGGTATCTCATGGCGCTGGACATGTCGATTCCCCTCGTCCGTCAACTGAATAGAGGTCTCCCCTTTTAAATAGGTTTTGGATTGGATAGAACTGTGGTGAGCGAGCTGTCCCGATCGGTTCAAGGGCCCATAACCGGTAACCTCGATGGAGCATCACTAGAATCCTTTTAATGCGATCGAGGAATCTTAAGCCTTCTTTTCATGCCCACAGTCGAGTAGCCTTTAAATATGTGTTGAGTCAGGATTATCGAAGCGAGTTCGAGGGGGTTGTGGATTTGGGTTTCTTCAAGAAGCTATTCGGAAGGGGAGAAGAGGATTACGAGGAGGAGTACTCGGGGGAGGGATACGAGGAGGACATAGATTACGGTGACTTAGACTATGAAGTGGAGCCGGCCAAAGCCAAGGTTCTGGCCGAGAAGGCGATAACGGTTAAGCCTATGAGCCTAAGGAACGCCGAGGACGTGGAGCAGGTCCTGAATGAGATAAGTGAGGGTAACATAATCCTCCTCAGGTACGATGATCTCGCGGCTGAGGGTGAGGACAAGCTCAGGTTCATAATACAGAGGCTCAAAGAACGAGTGCTCGAGATGGGCGGCGATCTGGTGCTGATAAGGGATAAGGGATATCCACCTATACTAATAGTCCCTAGGTTCGTGGAGATCTGGCGCAGTCCGGACTGACACCTCTTAAAGCTACCTCGTCCCCTCTCAGCCCTCCATATGAGGACGTCGGGGGGCAGAGATTCCTCTCATCTGATCTGGTCGGAGAGCTGTGATCTGCTGCTCCTGCATGCCACTTCAGGCCAGCTTGAATGTCTCCCCGATGTGCGGGGCGGAGAATCTCATTCCGCTTATACTCCTGTGAGCAAGCGGTATGAAGGATCTTATCTTGCCCTCCTCGCCGTGCACCAAGAAGACCCTGTGGGGCCTGGGTTCCACAGTGTTGAGGTAGGTCAGAAGCTGCACCTTATCGGCGTGGGCAGAGAATCCCTCAACTACGTGCACCCTGGCGCGGACCTCCACGGTGGTGATCTCACCCTCCTCATTAGGAACCCTTATCTCCCTAGCTCCGTCCCTTATCCTCCTCCCGAGAGTACCCTCCGCCTGATAGCTCACGAGCACAATGGAATTCTCCTCACTCGGGGCCATCAGCCTGAGATACTCGACACTGGGACCACCGGTGAGCATCCCGGAGGGGGCTATCACCACGGCCGGTCCGCCCGTCGTAACATCGGGCCTCTCGTCAGGGCTGCCTATGAAGTTGAAGTGCGGATCTGTGAAGGGGTCCCTGTCCTCCTTGAAGACCCTGTTCCTCACGTAAGATGATAGGTAGTCCGGATAGGCCGAGTGTATGGCGGTCGAATCGTAAATCATCCCATCCAAGTACACCGGTATATCAGGAAGCTCACCCCTCCTAAAACCGTCTACCAAGGAGAGCATTATCTCCTGGGCCCTTCCGACGGCCAGGGCGGGGATGAGAACCTTGCCACCCCTGCTGGTGGTCTCTTTTATTATCGAGAACAGGGTCTCTTCCGCCTCCTTAAGACTCGGTAGGACGTCCCTCTCTCCGCAGTAGGTGCACTCCATGATGAGAGTCTCCACCCTAGGGAACCTCCTCATGGCCTTGTCCAACAGCTTCGTGTCCCTGTACCTGAAGTCCCCGGTGTACAGGATGTTGTGTCTCGCGCTCTCTACATTGAGGTGGGCGAGACTGGATCCCAGTATGTGACCCGCGTTGTAGAGGGTCAGCTTGATGTCTGGGGAGATATCGACAGTTTCACCATAGTCCAAGGTTATCATGTGGTTCATCAGGTTAACAACATCCCTCCATGAGAAGAACGGAGTGATCCCCATCTTCTGGGACAGATTCAGGTAGTCGTAGAGAAGGAGAATGATCAAGTCCCTCGTGGGCTTGGTCAGGTAGACAGGCCCCCTGTAGCCATACTTGAAGAGTAAGGGGAGAGCTCCGGAGTGATCTAGATGGGCGTGAGTCACCACGACCGCGTCAAGCTCATCGAGCCTAAAGATAGGAAGATCGAACCTGGGGAACGGGTTCCTGCCGCCCACGCTTATCCCGCTGTCAAGAAGCACGGTGCTCTCATCAGTGTTAACGAGGATCGCGCTCCTTCCCACCTCCCTCGCTGCTCCCAAGAACGTCACGAAGAGCCCCCGGTTGGCCCCTATGGGCGGCCTGTAGATCCTCGATGAGAGTCTCCTCATTATCTTCTTCCTTTCCACAGATCCCGAGATCAAGATATTGTAGAAGGTCTCAAGGAAGGCCGACTTTATGGTTGGGGCCCTTATGACGATGGGCCTCCAGCCCGTCTCCTTGAGTATCTCCAGTATGTTCGATCCACCCTTCCCAACCACGTATCCGGTCCTCTTTGCAATTATGTAAACCTCGTTTGTCTCATGGACGAACTTTATGTCTATGATCTCAGCCTTTTGTGGTATGATCTTCCTGATGAATTCTATTGTGGCACTCTCATCTTTCAGGGGCTTGGAAGCCAGCACGATGATCTTCTTCTTTAGGGTCTTCGCTGCATTGGTTATGGCATCAGGCACATCTAGGATTTCCCTAGGATTCTCAGCGTAGACCACGACGAAGGGGCCCTCCAGCTCCACCTTGGTTATCCTAGCGTAGCGGGAGAGGTACTCCCTTACCTTCCTCTTCAGCTGCTCCACAGGCTGCAACCGGACACCCGCGCCCTCACTCCGACAGTTCCCTCCAGAGCCCAGTTACCTCCTCCTTCAGGAGGAATCTGACTCCTTCCCCGCTGACCACGACCACATCTATGCCATCGCCCGTGGCTGAATCCCTGGAAAGAGCGGCTATCATGCCGGATATTACGAGCCTCAGGGCATCATGTTCCTTCATGTCAGGAGAATAGCCCTCTTCTATGACCGAGATTGCCACGGGGGATCCGGATCCTGTGGCCAAGTAGTCTTCCTCAGTAACCGTGCCGAAGAAATCCACGTTGAAGAGGCGCGGACCCTCCCAGTCCACCCCACCGACTATCAGATGTGCCATGAGAAAGTAGGGTCTGTAGCCCCTCAGCATGACCGATAGAAGCTTGGCCATTCCCCTAACACTGAGAGGTCTGTCCATGTCTAGCAGGTACAGCTCGGCCATGGCCCTGATATGATTAACCAGGTACTGACCATCAGCGACCAGCCCGGATATGGTGGCCACCGCGTAGTCCGTCAATTGGACCGTCTTCACGGCGCTCTTACTGGCAACGAAAGTACCGCTCGTCGCCCTCTTATCGGAGGCTATGATGACCCCTTCGCTGAACTTAACACCGACAGTCGTGGTTCCCTTGAGCAGCCTCCTGAGCTGCTCTGGGACTCCGGCGCGGGCCCCCTTAGTTTCAACATCATGCAGCATAGGACCACCTTGAACGGGGCTAAGTAGCTATCCCCCTTCAATGGGGACAATCGAATTAAAAGGATTCCGCTGGACCAGCATAGGTGCGCCTAAATGACTGATGAGGAAAGGATGAGTTTAGTACCATCTTCCCTGGCCAAAAGGGGCTTTAAATTCGTCTTCGAAGGAATAGCTGGTCCATGCAAGGGCTGCAGGTTGAGATCAGCCTGCGTCGATGGATTAGAGGTAGGCAGGGTCTACGAAGTGGCGGAACTGAATCCAAAGAAGAGATTCTCCTGCCCCCTGCACGGTGAGGTGGTGCTCGCTACACTCAGGAAGGCTCATATCCTAGTGGCGCTACCCTCCGGTTTGATAGAAGGGGCGACGACTCAGTACAAGGGCGTGGAGTGCGACGATCTAGCCTGCAGAAATTACCAGTACTGCAGGCCCGATGGACTGTTACCGGGGGACAAGATAAGGATTGTTAGGGAGGTAGGGCCTCTATCCGGCTGCCCGAAGGTGGCCGGATTCAAGATATATGAGGTGGAGGTGAAGTGAACACTAGGTCATAGGAAATCACTCATTGGATCCGATCTCCCCTCCCTCTCCTCCATCTCCGCCTTCCTCGGCCTCAATCCCCTCCTTCTTCTCCTCGGAGCTCTGCTCCCCTTTCTCCTGCTCCTCAAGCTCTCTCTTTGGTATCTCGAACTCCTCAAGGAACCTGATCTTCTTTACACTCTTAACGTGCCTCATTATCAGGGAGAGCGCCCTTATCTTTCTTGAGTAGGCATCCCTCAGCACGTAGGCCTTGGAGGGAAGCTCGACAACGACCACTCCATCGTCGACCCTCTCGACCCTTATATCCTCCAGCCCTACGTCGAAGGAGTCGGCCACTATGGCCCTGACCTTCTCCAAGTCATCCTCGATTCTCCTGACAACTCGCCCAGACACCACGAGCTCCCTGCCGGCCAGGGGGTGGTTGAAGTCAACGGTGACCCTGCCACCCGTGATGGACTTTATGACGCCCCTCTGACCGTCGAGGTAGATGGTCGCCCCGATCTTCGGCTGTATTCCCTCCCTCTCAAGTCTCTTAATCGAGAACACCCTCACCTTGCTCCTGTCGTAGGGGCCATATGCATCCTCGGGATCGAGCCTCACCTCGAAGCTCTCCCCCTCTCCCAACTCCCGGAGTGCCTCCATTACCTTGGGGAACAGATCCGTCTCTCCGGGTATGACGAGCACCGGCAGGTAGATGGATCCCTCCGAGTAGATGCCAGACTCCCTAGCCACCTCCTCGACGGTGGTCTGGTGAACCCGACCCTCCTTATCTCTTATCGTCAGATCAACCAGTATGAATGCCTTACCGCTCAAACCCAAACACCGGGGAGAGGGGAGGTGTGAGTATAATAAATTGACCGACTAGCCCTTGACCACGCCTATGGGCCTGAGCCTGGCAACGAGCCTAGCTATGCCTGCGCGGTGGGTGACGTTCACGACCTCGTCCACATCCTTGTAGGCACCCGGCGCCTCCTCGGCGGCCACCGCGAAGGAAGCGGGTTTCACTATTATCCCCCTCTGGGCGAGCATCTGAACTATCTGCGTGCCCCTATATATCCTCTTGGCCCTAGACCTGCTCATCACCCTCCCGGCTCCATGCGCGGTGGTCCCGAATGATTCCCTCATGGCCTGGCTGGTACCCACCATTAGGTAGGACGCCGTCCCTTGGGAACCGGGTATCAGGACCGGCTGGCCCACATCCCTGTAGTCGCGGGGTACCGCGGGGTGGCCTGGGGGAAATGATCTCGTGGCACCCTTCCTGTGGACGAAAACCTTGACCCTCCTCCCATCCACCTCGTGCTCCTCGAGCTTCGCTATGTTGTGGGCCACATCGTATACCAGCTGCATTCCCATGTCCTCGGCACTCCTGCCGAAGACCCTCTCGAAGGACTCCCTCACCCAGTGGGTTATCATCTGCCTGTTGGCCCACGCATAGTTAGCGGCCCCCTTCATAGCCTTGAAGTACTTCTGGGCAAGCTCCGTATTGGCATAGGCACAGATCAGCTGCTTATCGGGGAGTCTGAAGTCCAGCCTCCTTATGTTAGAGAGCATCAGCCTGAGGTAGTCGTCGGCCACCTGATGGCCGAACCCCCTGCTCCCGGTGTGGACCATGGCCGTGACCTGTCCCTCATGGACGATGCCCATGACTCTCGCCACCTCGGGATCGTATATCCTGTCCACAACCTGCACCTCCAGGAAGTGGTTACCGCTCCCTAGGGTACCGAGCTGGGGGGCCCCCCTCTCCTTGGCTCTTCTGCTTATCACCGAGGGATCGGCACCCTCCATCATCCCCCCTTCCTCGGCATGCTCCAGATCCCTCTCCCAGCCGTAACCGTGCTCAACGGCCCACCTGGCTCCCATGAGGATAACCTCATCGAGCTGCTGTGGTGTTAACCTTACCTTGCCCCTGCTGCCCAACCCAGATGGGACGTTGGAGAATAGCGTGTCGACTAGCTGCCTTATCCTAGGTCTCACTTCATCCTCGCTCAAATCAGTTCTTATCAGCCTGACGCCGCAGTTAATATCAAAGCCGACACCTCCGGGGCTTATCACTCCCTCATAAGCGTCAAAAGCCGCCACACCCCCTATGGGGAAGCCGTAGCCCTCATGTATGTCCGGCATGGCTATGGAGTACCTGTATATGCCGGGAAGTGTGGCCACATTGGCCAACTGCTCCACGGCCCCTCTCTCAATCTGCTTCATCAATTTCTCACTGGCGAAAACGAGACCAGGAACTCTCATTCCTGGCTTGAATCCTTTAGGTAGCTCCCATCTAACCTCATCGATCTTCCTGAAGAGGGATTCGACACCCATTTCAACACCTCGTTATAACTGGGTGAGGGAGTATATAAACGGCCGCACGGACGGGGAAATGGACTCCTGCTATTTTTAACGCTCATCGGATGAATTCTCAGGGGTTCTCGATGCGCCAACATAGGTCGAGATCGGGAAGGAGATTGCGGATTAGGTCTAGTTCGAGTCCAGCCTATTCCCGCGGGCCAAGCCGGCCGCTCCAATGGTGATGAATGTTCTCTTAAATCACTTTAACGGAGGAGGGTCACCTATATAGGGCTAATCGGGATTATCTGGGAGACCGGGCGGTGATGGGACCTGAGGCTCAAGAAAAAGCTGGGCCAGCACATCATGATCTCGAAGAAGTGGCTCGCCGTCATGGCCGATCTACTCGATGTCGGATCGTCTGACTCCGTGATCGAGCTTGGTGCTGGCACTGGCAATCTGAGCGAGGAGATCCTGAAAAGGAGTCCTGAGAGGCTCACCCTTGTGGAAAAGGATCCCAACATGGTGTGGCACCTCAGGATGAAATTCTCTCGCGATCCGCGCGTCGATATAATCCAAGGAGACATAAGGGATGTCCTCCCGCTCAGAGGCTACGGGAAGGTCGCTGCCAATCCACCCTACTACCTGTCCTCCGTCATTCTAATCGGCCTCGCGAGGAGCGATTTCGAGAATGCAGTAATGACCTTTCAGAGGGAGTTCGCCGAGAGGATGGTCGCCTCTCCAGGGACACCCGATTACGGGAGCCTGACCGTGATATCCTCCCTCCTCTTCGAGGTGAAGCTGGTGGCTATAGTGGGTAGGAGCTCCTTCATACCGCCTCCCAAGGTGGAGTCGGCTATAGTGACGGTTGTTCCAAGGCAGGTAGATCCCAACCTGAGGGAAGCAGTCCTCCGATACTCCAAGATCATCTTCTCGAGGAGGAAGAGGACCCTGAGGAATGTCCTGAAACCCCTGGCTGGGGAGATGGCGGGAGAAGCTCCCCACGCGGACAGAAGACCCTATCACCTCTCCCCCGAGGAGGTATTGGAGGTGATTCTTTGGCTGAGAGAGCTGGAATCAGGGTGAGGGGGATCCTCCTCGAGATATCCAGCGAGGTCTACGTTCCGGCCGAGGATTCCCTGCTGCTGCTGGATTCAATAGATGGTCTAGGGAACTTGGAGGGACTCAGATGCCTTGATGTGGGCACGGGTACTGGGATTGCAGCGATATACATGGCCAGAAGGAGATGTGAGACGTTCGCAACCGATTTAACAGCTGAATCCGTGGAGCTAACCTATAAGAATGCCAAGATTAATGGGGTGGTACTACATGTGGCTCAGGGAGATCTAACGAGGCACTTCAGGAACTCCTCATTCGATGTGGTTGTCTTCAACCCCCCCTATCTCCCGGAGCCTCCGGGCCGATCCGAACTATCCCTGTCATGGGCTGGCGGATCGGGGGGAAGGGAGGTCATAGACCGCTTCCTCCGCGATCTCCCTAGGGTGCTCAGGGAGGGAGGAAGAGCCCTGATCCTGCACGCCGACTACAACGATCCCCATCAGACCTCGAAATGGGGTGGGGAAAGGGGCTTCGACGTCAGGGTGGTTGGTAGGAGGAAGCTGGCCTTTCACGAGCTAGTGGTGCTTGAGCTTGAGCTTCATCAGAAGCGAGAGAGCTGAGCATCCCTGACCTGCTTCACCATCTTGTAGTGTCTCCTGCACAGGGGAATCTTCTTCCCTGGTTCCTCCTTGAGTCTCAGCTTCAACTCCTGAATGAACGGCAGGAAGGATCTATCGACCTCCTTGGAGGCCGGCTCATTGCAGCCCTCTATCGCACAAATCTTCTCATCCATCATACAGACACCTCCACATGGCGGGCCCGGGGGGACTCGAACCCCCGACCTCCGGCTCCGGAGGCCGGCGCTCTATCCATGCTGAGCTACGGGCCCGGGATTAGTACACCCGAGTCCGATATAAAATAGCGCACGGGATTCCTAGGGGCCTAACCTCTCTTCTTGAACTCCGTGTAGCCGCACTTACCGCAGGTGTACCTGTCCTCATGCTCCGCCATGAAGGAACCGCATCTCGGGCAGGTCCTCTTCTTTCTGATAAGCTTGTCCCCCTTTATCTCGTAGTACTTCCAGACCTGGACCGGCTTGTGTTTCATGACGACACCCCCTCTCCCTCTCCCTCATTCCTCTTTATGACGTGATCCGGCTCTATGAGCAGGGCGAAGGCTCTGCTGCTATAGGCCATCGCCACGACCTCGGCCTCCTCTTTCCCGTACTCCGTGATAATCCTCCTGATGAAGAGATTCCCTATGGGCTTCCCGAGCTCCCTGGCGAGCGCCTCCCTTATCTCCTTCCTGGATGGTGTACCTCCCTCGAACCTCACCTTGGCCACGACCTCCTCCCTCTGCAGCAGTGGATTTTCCCTGCGCCTGACGATCTCCAATTCCATTTCCGCCTCCCTCCTTGCGCTCACTCCTCCAATATATAACCTCTACCTCACCACACCCTCAGGGCGTACATGCCCACCTTCTCATGCCCCAGCATCTTGGCCAGCTGGGAGCGTAGGGGGTCGGTGATGGCCACTATGCCCTCCCAGTTGTAGGTCAGGTCATCAGATCCGCAGATAGGACACCTGTTTTCCGTCGTCAGGGCCTTGCAGTTCCTGCAAGCCTTCCACTTAGCCATCGGATCACCCTCCCGACTCTCCCTCCTTCCCCTTATCCTTGCCCTTCTCCTCTATCTTGCCTAGCTTGGGCTGCCTCATGGTCAGCGAGACCTTGACTATGGGCTCTCCTCTCAGGAGAGCGGCCGGACTCGGTTTGCTCACCGTGGTTATCCGAGCCCTGACTCTGTCTCCCTTCCTGAACGTTATCTTGGCCTTCTTGCTCTGAAGCACTCCGGCCCTGTGTATGAACACGTCATCCCCGAGCTGGGAGATGTGGACGAACCCGCTTATAGGCCCTATCGAGACGAACATTCCGTAGTCCACTATGTTCTCCACCTCCCCCTCAACTATCTCGTCCTTCAGGGGAAGGTAGGTCAGCACCTTGAATCTGGCCCTGACATAGACGTTGGGGCTGCCTATCAGGGACTTGCCGTGGCTCAGCTCCGTCACCTCCAGCACATCCAGCACGAGACCCACATCCCGGAGGTAGCGACCTATGTACTTGGAGCCGAACTGCTCCCTCAGTATGGATCTTATATCCTTCGATAGGTCGGCAGGTCTGATGAAACCGACATCGCTCATCTCGGTCATGTAGAACAATTTTTCCAATCCCCCGCCAGTCCCGTGAGGTCCTACCATCCCAGAGGTCAACCTTCCTTACTTAACCTTAACGGATCATCGAGCACGAGCCTCTTCCCGGCCCTGAGGTAGATGGCAGGTATGCCCTCGTCCAGCGCCCTGCCCTTCAGCTCGAGGTCCAGGGTCACCACCACCCCATCCAGAGCCTTGGCCAGAGCGAGCACGTCATCATCGGCCTCTCCATCGTACTCCTCCATCACCCTGATCCCGTGTCTCCTTACCACCTCCAAGGCCACCCCGGCCGAAACCCTTCTCCTTCCCCTGAGGAAGGATTTGAGCTCCCTGATAACTGATTTCGTGGTCACCAGATCGGCTCCCGGGTATAACCTTGTCAGCTCGCTGAGACTGACTGATCTAAGCTCGGCGAGGGCCATCAGGAAGGAGGTGTCAAGGATCAGGTATCTCAATCGGGATCACCCCAATGGGCCCGGGGGGACTTGAACCCCCGACCTCCCGGTTATCAGCCGGGCGCTCTGACCAGTCTGAGCCACGGGCCCAGTGGACCGGGGGGGACTTGAACCCCCGACCTCCGCCTTGCGAAGGCGGCGC
>JALWYH010000035.1 GCA_027078475.1 Thermoproteota archaeon | reverse complement strand
TTCTCATCCGGCCCGAGGAGAACCCGAGGTCTCCTAAGAGATCCGACAGAGTGTCCTCATACACGTTTATTTCCCCCATTTGATCCAACGGGCCTCTGGAGCCCTTCTAGCAGACTACCTCCCGACTCACTAAGTTTCTAGTTACATGTCAAAGTCTCGATTCAAATCCATCGAACCGTTTATATGGTTTCGCTGCCCTATCACACCAGTTGATGTATGTGATGGTATCGCGGATGGTGCGCCCCATCACCCTCATCCTCCTGCTGATTCCCCTGCTTCAATCTGCCGCCGGACCGGATGTGGTATGGTACAGACCTACCAGCTATTACTACAAGGACAGCCCCTCCAACGAGTACGATTCGCGGTTAGCTGTCGTAAATGACCTCATATACGTGTCCGGCTTTTCTGATGGAAGTGGAGAGCAGCCCCATCTCCAGGTGATCTGCTACGGTCCTGACGGTTCCCTTATCTGGAATCGAGAGAAGACCACTGGCAGCGCTAAGTTAATCCCTGGATATCCCGTCTCCGGCGGTATCCTGCCCGTTGAGGACGCGATCTACGTGGTGGGATACTTAAACAGAATCTCTGGATCCCAAGAGTACTCGGTGAGCATAATCAAGCTTGGAAGGGCTGACGGGATAGATGCATATGATTGGTACTGGTTGCTGGGCATTGGCGACGCCTGGACGACCCCCATCTATCCAAGCGGCATTGAGGTGGTTCGTGACTCAGGAAAAACCTTTCTATTCCTGGTGGGAACCTATCTCGAGCTGGGAAAGACGCCTCGAGGATTCATAGCGAGGCTGGAGGACCTCGATGGTACCCTTAAGCTGAGCTGGTTCAGGATCCTTTACAGGAAGCTCTTCACGAGGTCCGAGTTCAAGTCGATCGAGTGGGATGGATCGAGCATCTACGTCTCTGGAAGCTTTCTCAGGGAAGGAAGGAAAGCGAAGTCTGGTTTCATCATGAAGATCGACGTGGAGGGCAGGATCGACTGGGCCGTGGAGGTCAGTTCCTTGGAGGGTAGGAACGTGGTCATCCACGCCATCAGACCGCTCGGAGACGAGGTGAGGGCCGTGGGAGAGGGGATCATCAGGGGCGAGCCAGTTGAAGGTCTCTATCTGAGAGTGAACCCTCTGACCAAGGAGTGGAAATCACTCGCGTTTAAAGACGTGAGCTTGAGGTCTCTCGCGAGCTGGGAGACCTGCGATCAGGATATAGTGGCCGGCTACGTCTACAACGATGAGTTCAGGAGGAACATGGCGTGCGCCGGGATGATAGACGGCGACGACCTGGTGTGGAGCGCGGCCTGGGGTGACAAGTCGGCCGACTTCTACGCGGACGATCTGGATGTGGGGGACGCGGTGTACATCGTCGGGGGCGATGATAATGTGTCAGGCGATCCGGCTCCCAGACTCACGGATCTAAATGTGAGGCCTGTTGAGGGCAGGTTCACCGTCTCCTTTACCTCCGATCTCCCGATGGAGGATGAGAAAGCTTCAATAGTGAAGACTCCCCTGGATCCAGACCCCCTTGCTGACCTTAGGGAATATTTCTCCCCCAAGAGCCGAGATGGATTCCTCCTCAAGCTGGAGGTTCCCACGAACCTGACAATTGAGGTATCCCCTCCCGGCTCGGGAAACACCGATCCAGGGGCCGGGGTCTATGTATACCGCTTGGGATCGGAGGTTTCCGTGTCAGCTATGCCTGGGGAGGGTTGGACTTTCGATCACTGGGAGCTCGACGGCGAGCCAGCAGGTTCCTCCCCGGAGTTGAGGATCGCCATGTGCGTCAATCATACACTGGTGGCCCACTTCACAAAGCTGCAGGTGGAGACCGGTGGGGGTGAGGAGAGTGAAGCGGGAGAATCGATGAGGGGAGGAGCTGTCACATCGCCCACCCTCTGCCGGCTTGCCTTTGACCGCTTCCCCCATGGATTCAGGTTCATGGCGAGGGAGCAGGACGTGAAGTTCAACGAGGACGTACTGACCCGCTTCTTCTTGGGAAGCTCCCTGCCAGAACAGAGGGCGATCAT
>JALWYH010000034.1 GCA_027078475.1 Thermoproteota archaeon | reverse complement strand
TAGAGGGAGTTAGATAGAGACCCGTTGCAACTTCTCGAAAATCCGACGAAGAGATGAGAATCAAGGAGCCTGAAGCGATCGCGCCGCGAGGGCATGGGAACACATAGAGTTTCCCGGGGATGAATTATCCCTTGCAATTAGAATTGGGGACCTGGACTGGGGCAGTAAGGTTTATCAATCCGGATTTCGTGTATGCATGCATGCCCAGGACGATAACCATATCCGACGACGTGTACGAGGAGCTGAGGAGGCTGAAGGAGGGTAGGAGCTTTTCGGATGTGATCAGGTCCCTATTACGTAAGAGAAGCAACGTGGACGTGCTGATGATTGCCTTTGGGACTAGGACTGAGGATGAAATTAGGGAGCTTGAGGACGAGCTGGGAGAGGTCGACGGATGGATGCGGTCCTTGACTCCAGCGTGATCATAGAGATCTTCAGGGGAAACAGAGAAGTTCTCGATGAGCTTGAGAGACGTAAACTAGTCTATGGCATCTCCACAATAACCCTATTCGAGCTTCACTGCGGTCAGCTCAAGGAGAAGGAGGAACTCATGCTGGAGAAACTTCCCAAGCTACCGTTCGATGAGAGGAGTGCGAGAACGGCTGGGAGGATATACCGAGACCTCAAGAGGCGGGGGAAGATCCCGCCAGCCAAGGATCTCCTCATAGCAGCTACCGTCATGGCCCACGATAAGGTGCTTATGACGCTGGATCGGGACTTCCTACTGTTCAGGGATTACGGCCTCAAGGTAGAGCTCTTGAGTGGATGACGTGATAGATTAGCCTGTTTATGGATGCCCACCTTTAGGGCCTTCAGTTGAGGTGGTACCGAGGCGTGAGTGACTGAGATCCCTCTTACCACGTCTCTCTACCCCTGACGCCTCGCTGGCATCGGTGGCCCTGGGAATCACCTTGCTCTTGGACGTTCTCTCACGAAACCTGAGCGCCATCGGGACGATGGAGTGATAGAGCAGCATCACCACGGTCAAGCCGATGAGAATCCACCTAGCCAGTGGCAGATCCCTCAGCACGAAAACTGCTGAATAGGCCAGCAGGAAGCTGCTCAGTGCCATCATCAGCGAGAGGGTCCTGCTCTTGTATACTCCAGAGATATATACGACTATAGGTGTAATGAAGAGAAGATACAGGGCGATTTCCGGTAGCATTAGTTCAAGATAGCTGAAGAAGGATAAAAAGTTTTCAGTATGGAGAAGAGGCTCCAACTTAATGGGCCCCTCTACGCTCGCTGGCACTCAGCTCCCTCCCCCTTCCCTCCGGACCACCCACGATCCCGCGCCACCTAAGCTCCCGGGCCGCACACAGCAGCTCATCAGCGCGTGATCATCTCAGTGGAGGAACTCCTTCCCAAGCTTAACCTCTCCAGATCAGACATTTAACGTCAAAGAGATGCGCGACACCATCAGAGCCTAGGGAAAGGACAAAGAACCATGTGGTCGGCTCGTGCGCCATGTTCGCGTGTGCCTTATCCAGACCATCCACTCACCAGCTTTATATATCTACACATTACATACACACATATGAAGAACATATCTTTGAGGGACGAGGTCTACGAGGAGCTGTCGAGGCTGAAGAGGGAGGGAGAGTCCTTCTCCGACGTGATACTGAGGCTCCTCAGGAGGAACAGGGAGAGATCACTTGAAATTCTGAGGAGATATGCCGGGAAATTGAAGGACTCTGACATAGAGGAGATAATCATGGAGGAGAGAGGGAGATTTAGGGTGAGGGAGTTTTGATCTTTGACACTTCCACAATCCTGCAGGTCCTGAAGGACGAGAGATTCATCAGCAAACTGGAGGAGATAGGGGTCGGGGAGATCTCTGTCACATCGATAACTGCCTACGAACTACTGAGAGGTGCAGCCTACCTGGCCAAGAGGGGAAGTGAGAGGGAGCTCAGGGTCATCGTTCGCATGCTGTCCGAGCTACCGGTGATCCCGTTCACCCACGAGGATGCTAGGGTCGCTTCCATCCTGTGGTCGAGGCTCAGGGAGAGGGGGACCCCTGTAAACGATGCGGACATCCTGATAGCCTCTATCTCTCTGAGGCTCGAGGATGTTCTGGTTTCGTTGGATGAGGACTTTCAGAAGATAAAAGAAGTGGAACCGAGCTTGGAGCTGGTGCTGTTGAGACCCTGAACTGCCCAAAAACTAGTGTGGGGGTCCCGTGACTTTCGATACAAATCCGTTTCGATGGGGGATGTTTAGTACCGGCCGATATCTCATGCCAGGGGAGACCTGAGGAGGGAGGAGAAAAGGGGCCTGAATGAGGAACTTCGTTACGCTGGCTCCAAGGGCCAATCGGCGACCGTTGGTGCGGGGCCCGCTGCGAGCCCATATAGGGCTCCCACCAGCACCTCGCACGGTGCAGGGGTTTGGGGGCTGATGGAAGTCTGTCGAGCATCCAGCTTCCTCTATCGCGCGGCAATTAGGAATACCGGCCATCCTGATGCTGCCCTCTCCTGTTTGAGCGTGGACATGTTTCCAGGATAGACCTAGTCTCAGTACCAGAGCTAACGAATCCTCCCTCCGCCCACCCTCATCTTGATAATCGAAGAGAGGAACGAGACCAAGGATAGAAGACCCACCACCGTCCTGAATCCCAGGATTAGGAGGAAGCCCGGATGGCCCCATCCCTGGGTGAAGGCGGCTGCCACAGGCAGCTCGAACATCGCGACGTAACTAATCACCAATCCGAGCGAGTTACCCGAGATCCAGTACACCAGTGGGAAGATCAGGCAGAGGATCAGCAGATCATCTGGCTTCCACTCCCCGGTCAGAAGGGGCGCGTTGTAAAGGAGGGAGGATGCGATCACCGCCAAAGGGACCCCTCTCTTCCCTAGCTTCTCAATTCCGTAGGATTGAACTAGGGTGAAGAAGAAGAGACCGCTTATAGACCAGATCATGAGGGCAGCAAATGGCAGGAGGTGCGGGGGAACGCTTCCGAACCAAGGGACCCTATAACCTTCGGCCAACTCCTCCACCCTCCTCAAAACCGAGTAAATGCTCGTTCCCCGCACGAGTGTCCAATAGCCCACGGCAATCAGGTTCAGGGCCATTATCGCCGCTGAAGACAGAATGAAGCTCCTCATCAGTCCTCTTCTGTTCGTCAGCAGCCTGATCGCACTCCTATCCTCCATGGCGAGGAGCAATGAAAGCGTTAGGGTCAGGAGGAAGAGGTTCACGGCGAGAACCAAGAGGTAGTCTCTGGATATGAAATCTCTAAGCGGTCCCAGTGTTAGAAGCGAGCCGTACACGACTGCGAAGACGAGGCAGTAGTAGCAGAGGACTCTGAAGACCTGAGAGCCCGGCGCCGGCTTCATCCCGGCGTATCACCCCGTTGCATAAAAAAGTTGGCCGCGATGAGACTACGCGAAACCACGGTCAAGCCTGCATCGGTACCTCCCTTTCTCGTGTTCGATAGTGATGTGGTCGCGTCAAGCGGAAATTTGTCAGCTCCGGATGCCTGATATGGACTACCGGTCTCTGATGGCCCGGAATCCCTCAATACGGCGGATGGCGCGCGCGAAAGATAAAAGAAGAGGAACAGGGTCTGGAGCCGGTACCTGGCCCCGAACTGTACCTAAAAAATCTCTCGATGCTGTGAATGGCTAGACCGCGATCTGGGTGGAGGGGATTGGGCTCATGGGGAGGATCTCGAGGATATGCTGCGGTCCCTACAACAGCATCTCATATCTCCTGATCTCCGAGAAGGGGAACGCCGTGCTGATCGACTCCGGTCCGGCTGCCGAGGACGTGCTTGATGCCCTCAGCGCGGAGGAAGCCAGCCTCGAGCTCGTCCTGCTCACTCACCTTCACTTCGATCACGTGGCGGGTCTCCCGGGACTGGAGGACCTCTTGGGGGTGAGGGCACTGGCCCACAGGAGGGATGTGGAGATCTTCCAGGAGCTGTGGCCCTCCGACTATGGTCCTGCCCCGGAGGTACACCCGTTGGACGGGGAGGTGCGGGTGGACGAGCTGGTGATCGAGCCCATACACACCCCCGGACACACTCCCGGAAGTGTCTGCTATCATGTGAGTGACATGGGTGTCGTGTTCACAGGGGACACCCTCTTCAAGGGGAACATCGGCCGGGTGGACCTCAGGCACGGGGATCCGGGGGCGATGAAGGACAGCCTCGTCAGGCTCATGGATCTCGATCCCTCCACCTTCGTCCTGCCCGGTCACGGGGAACCCACCACGATAGGCGCCGAGCGGGCCAACCTGGATGAGTATCTGAGGTGGTTGAGCGAGGACTAGGGCAGCTCTCCAGAGGGAGTGGCGGGCGGATGGTGGAGATGGAGATGAAGAGGAGGGTCGTGAGAAGGAACCTCGCGGTCATGGCGGGGACGTGGGCTTTGATGAGTCCGTTCACCGCGGCGACCAACGTTTACTCGTCCCTCTACATCCTGGAGCTGGGAGGCAGCCCAGTTGACGTTGGCCTCGTCGTCATGGTGGGAACGGTCGTCCTGGCCTTCTCGAGGCTGATCGGCGGGTATCTGGCGGACACGATCGGGAGGAAGCGCATCTTGGTCCCGATGACCACCCTCTACGGGGCCTCCTACTTCCTGTACGCGCTGGCACCTGACTGGACGTGGGTCCTGTGGGGCACCGTCGTGGGGAGCCTGGCCCTCATGTACCAGCCGGCCGTTCAGGCCATAGTGGCCGACACCCTCCCACCCGAAGCCAGGGGCAGGGGGCTGACAGCCTCCCAGACCCCATCACAGCTCACCGCTCTGGCCGGTCCGCCCCTAGCCACGGTGCTGGTGTCGGCCATGGGGCTGGAGTCCGCGATGAGGCTCCTGTACTCGGTCACCGCCCTGGCTGTGATGTCGGCAGGCCTCTCTCGGACCCTCCTCGTGGAGACTCACAGCAGAAAGGCCGCGCTGGGGTTCAGGCAGGCCCTGAGGGAGTACGTTGAGGCCCTCAGGCTGCTGAGGGGGGATCTTGGCAGGCTCCTGATGGTGACATCCTCGGTGAGGGCCCTCTACAGGATGTCCTTTCCCTTCGCCCAGATCTACGCTGTCAAGACGCTTGGAGTGAGCGAGGAGTTCTGGGGACTCATCTCGACGGCGATGAGCTTCGAGTCCACGTTCACCACCCTGATCTCCGGTTACCTGGCCGACAGGATCGGGCGTAGTGTCGTGATGGCCATGGGATACGCGTCCGGAGCCATCGGCCTGGGGATGCTGGCACTGGCACCGGTGGGCCAGCCCCTTTACGTGCTCGTCTCGATGCTAGTGGCGGTTGCCTTCGCCTCTCGACCGGCGGCCTTCGCCCTGATGGCCGATCTCACAGACAGGGAAGTCAGGGGGAAGGTCAGCGCGATAAGCGGGCTGCTCGAGGGCAACCTCTCTGGCCTGATGTCGGGGGTCGGGGGACTGGCCTACAGCCTGTATCCACCACTCCCGTTCGGCGTGGCCGCAGTGGCTCTCGTCCCACTAACCGTGATCGCGTGGAAGATCCTCCCGAGGGGCGCGGTTGGATCAAAGGGATCTGGCTAGCCCACGCCCCGAGCTAGGGCGCGCGGAGCGCTCAGTGGAGATCTTACCGTAGACGTCATTTCTCCTAGCTCGTACGACGTTAATCTATTTATTCCTCCACCAGTGAGATAACTGGATTTGCAGATGAGATCTCTCACAGTAGAAACTGTATTCGCGAATGGGAGAAGGTACAAGGAAGAGTATCTCCTAAGGCATAATGACCACTGGTTCTTCATGAAGGCCGAAAGGGAAGATGACTGGCTCGGTGGCCTCAGATTCTTTCTCAACAGGGTTCTCTATCAGGGGAGGAACGATGGCGTCTCCAAGAGGGTGTATGATAGGGTTATCGACTCCTTGGATCTTGCCATTGGTGTCGTGGGTGAGGATGCTCCGTTGGGAGATCTAAAGGCTAACCTAGAGCCCAAGCTGCGGGAAAGGATCGGGAGGGGTCAAATAGGCAGGAGCGGGGACATCGAGCTGGTGCTCAGCACGCTGGACTTCTTGGAGAGGATCGGTGAGAGGAACATAGTGAGGTACGCGATTCGGCAGATGAAGTCGGGGCAGGTAGACTGCCTCTTCTACCGCCTGATCCATGGGATACGAGGAGTCGGTCCGAAGACTGCATCCCTCTTCCTGCGTGATATATACCTCCTGAAGGAGGGGGAGCTGTCCGATGCGTTCAGGAGGCTCGAGGATTTCCAGTTCCTCCTTCCGGTGGACGTGTGGGTCAGAAGGGTCGTCAGCTGTCTGGGGCTATTAGAGTATCCACCAGAAAAGCAGAGCCGTGGGAGCTCGAGCCTTGACAGGGAGCTCAGAAAGGTCCTGGCCGAGAGGTTCGGGAGGAGGGCGCCGTTGTTCGATGCTGGAGCTTGGTACACCGGGTCTCACGAGATGAAGAAGAATTATCTGTATCCGGGATGCGGCTCCGGCAGGAGGAGGGGATGAATTCCCCCGAGAATGAGCTTCATGCGGTGCCCTCTGAGATCGGCACGCTCTCAAGCATGGCTTAGGAGATCTTGAAAAGATCGCCAATTCTTACAACGTACTAAGGGCTGCCCCCATGTCCCCGTCCTCATGCGGTCCATAGCTTACTCATGGAGGATCCTGCTTAACTCCTTTTCCTAGAAGCAGCGCTATTCGGATGTGAATGAAGAGCATTGGTTGAGCCGATCTCTACTAAGCCCATGGTGATAACAGGACAACCAAGCGAAAATTATTAATAAATAACCCCTGAGGAGTCATCGATTAATCAATGGTGTACCGCCGAGACGAGGACGCTCTCAAGGTGCTGATGAAAAACATGGACGAGTTGCATGAGAGGATAAGGGAGGCAAAGGCCAGGCTGGAAAATACCACTACGTCCTTCCTCAAAACGTTTCTGTACTCAATAATAACGGCGACGGCCTTGGGCCTATTGGCCTCGCTAACTGGTATGTTCCGGGTCAGCGGAGATACAGGTCCTCTGAGTACTGAGCTGAAGTCTCTCCCTCCCCCACTGTTAATTATCTTCTTGATAGTTATCACCCTCTTCGGTTCCGAGATCGGCATAATATCCCATTACATTTGGAGAATGGGGAACATGGCGGATCACCTCAGAGATATCGCTGCAC
>JALWYH010000033.1 GCA_027078475.1 Thermoproteota archaeon | reverse complement strand
TTTCAGGGGGATCTTGGGGTGGATCATGCCGACGGCGGGGCTCGACGAAGCGGGCAGAGGACCGGTAATAGGACCGATGGTGGTGGCTGGCGTGGTACTCTCACCCAAGGCAGCCAAGAAGCTTAAAGAGGCCGGGGTGAGGGATTCGAAGCTCCTCACCCCCGAGAGGAGGGAGGAGCTCGAGCCGCTGATAAAAGAGTTGGCTGAAGCCTACGCACTCAGGGTGGTGGAGCCGAGGAGGATAGACGAGGCCGTATCCGAGAACGGGCTCAACCTCCTGGAGGCGGGGGTGATGGCGGAGATAATCCGGGAGTTGAGACCCGGCCTCGCGATAGTCGACGCTCCCGGCAGGAACACCGGGAAGTTCAAGCGAATCCTCAAGTCCAAGCTGGAAGGGATTCCGGTGAGGGTGAGGGCGGAGAACAAGGCCGACAGGAGGTTCGTTCACGTGGCGGCGGCCTCCGTACTCGCGAAGGTCGAGCGGGACAGGAGGATAGCCGAGCTCAGGAGGAGAGTCGACTACGACTTCGGATCCGGATACCCCGGTGACCCTAAGACGAGAGAGTTTCTCTTCCGGGTGCTCAGCGGTTACCCGTTCCCAAGGGATCAGATAAGGTGGAGGTGGGCGACCGTGAAGAACCTGCTAGATGAGAAGAGGAAGACTAGCTTGACCGACTTCATGGAGTGATCAGGCGTGTACTGGGCTTAACTTAATCGGCTGATAGCTACCTTCACCCCTCGTGTCCACCTTGAAAAATAGTGATGTTACGCGAGATGGGCTATCGGACCCCCCAAAGGGAAATGGTGTACTTCAGATCCGAAGCGGTATCTATCACCTACATAGTGTACGGATGGCTAGAGGAAGTCGATAAATAAAGCTCTCAGCTAGTCTATGAAGGACCAAAGACCCGGGAATCCAAGAGACACTGGTTAAAGGTTGAGGGAGAAGGAGGGTTAGGTTAAGAACAGGAGGTGTGTGAGCATTAGGGTGAAAGATCCTCTAGGGATCACAGTCCTTTTGACTGGGGAAAGACTCCTCCACATAATCTACAGGCATCCCGAGCTTAGGGGCAGGGAGCATCTCATTCTCGAAGCGGTCAGGAGACCCTTGGAACTCTACGAGGATGATAGAGGTTGTTTTTCACACCATAGCCAGATCGGAGGTGGTCTCAGACTACCTCGTGGTGATCTATTGTAAGGAGGGAGGGGTAGGCATAATAAGGACGGCCTACTTCATTAGTAAGAGGAGGAAGGAGAGGAGGTACAGATGGTTCAGGAGGCTGATCTGACCAGCCTAGACATGAGGAAGATAGTGAAGAAGCTGAAGGAGAAATACGGGGTGAAAGGCAGGGTTGTAGCCGTGGATTACGGCAGTGACGTCAAAGACCTCTTCGTGAGGTTCAGCCACGAGCCCATAGATGATGGCGAGCCCAGCGAGGATGGCCTTTTGATTTTCCACTATCACGGAGGTAGGCTCGTCGCAGTGGAAATACTTGATTTAGAGAAATTCATGAGTTCTGAATAGATGAGTTAGATTATCGGAGCATGGGAAACCTAGGGACCCTCAGCCGAGTGTTTCCTTTCGTCTTCTTGGCGCAATGAGGTTGGATTACTCCGAGAGTTCGAAATGGGGGTACTGAGTTCAAATCTTCCATTCTCCTTTACATCCTAGGCGGTCGGCTTAGAATGGTGTTTCGAATCACGTCCTCCTGACCTCCAGTATCTCGAGCTTGGCATCCATCTCATCGTAATACAGGTTCCCCCCGTCCCATTCCGCCTCGCCCCTCTGGCTGTCAACGGGATCGGACCTGAAGTGCTCCTTGGGCGGGTCGAAGGGGTGACTGATCTCGGAGTTGAACGCCAGCCTGTAGCCCTCTATCCCCCCGAAGTAGAAGTCCCTCCTCCACTCCTCCCCATCCCTCGGGTGGCCGAAGCTAGGATCCACGTAGATCCATCCCAAGGGCTCCACGTACAGCTGGGCCCAGTCGTGCATCCCCCACCTTACCGGATTGGCGTACCACCCTGACTGCCACCTGGCGGGGATGCCAGCCAGCCTGAGCATCGTTATGAGGAGGATCGCCTGGACGCCGCAGTCCCCTCTGCGCCTTTGGAAAGCGAACCAGCTTATGTTGTCGAAGAGGGCGTAGTCGTGGATGTAGGTGTAGATGGTGTGGTCTATCACCCAGTCCCACACCCTCCTAGCCCTCTCTAGGGGGTCATCGATCCCCTCGATTAACGAGCGAACCGTACCCCTCAATTCCTCGAGGAAGGTGATGTGGGGTATCCTCTCCGCCAGGTGATGGGGCTGGGGTTCGCCGTCGAGATCCGACTCCTGATCTGTGTTCGGAGCTCTAGGCACCACCTCCACCTCGTACTCCACCCATGCCTCGCTACCGTCCCCCGACTGGATCGTCTCGAAGTAGGCCGTCCTCTGGGGGTGATCCTCGCTGGAGATGTAGGGCTCTCCGCTGTGGGATATCACCTTCACCTCAGGGTGGAGGGCGCTCCTCCTAGGAAGGGGAAGCCAGATCCTGACCCTCTCGCCCTTGGGGACCGCGTCACCCCTGATCCTGAGCTCGGCCCTCACCCTGAATGTCAGGGGCCTGGCCTCGCCCGCCATGACCTCCCTGGCCCTCTCCATTAGGGCCTCCCTGGCTTTCGCCCTCACGCCGTTCTCCTCCTCGTACCTCCCCTTTAACGCCGGGCAGAGCCACACCATGTTGGGCAAGAACCTCTCGAATATCCTCATCCTTCCATCAAGCCTCACGTGGTCCACGCATCCCGATGATAGCAGCCCGAGGAACTCGTCCCGGCTCAGATCCCTTATCCTCCTCGACGCGATATCGTAGGCCTCCTCCTCGCTGTAGGGGTATTGGAGGGGCCACCTCCTCAGCCTGTCCAGCTCGAATTCGAACCTCCTCCTGTAGTCTCCCTCGGCGGACTTGATAAGGTCCTCGAGCCTTTGCTCGGCCTCGGAATGCCGCCCCTCCCTGACGAGGCAGTCCACGTCATCGGGCAGCCGGTACCTCATGAACCCCAGCATGTTGGGGTTCATCTCAATCCCCGATACCAGAGCAGGGCCGCGATTGTCTTCACATCCGAGATCTCGTTCCTCCTTATCATGTCTATTGCCCTGTCGATGGGCAGCTCGTGGACCTCTATCCTCTCCGACGGTTCGGGATGCATCTCCCCCCTCGTGAGGTCGGTGGCCAGGAAGAAGTGCATCTTCTCCGTTCCATAGCCCGGGACCAAGTAGGCCTCGAACATCCTCTCCAGCCTGCCAGCCTTGAGTCCAGTCTCCTCCTCGAGCTCCCTGGCGGCGCACTCCTCGGGAGATTCGCCCTCCTCTAATGTACCGGCGGGGATCTCCCATATGTAATCGTCGAGGGGATAGCGGTACTGCCTTATCAGGAACACCCTATCCCCATCCACCGGGAGGATGGATACTGAACCGGGGTGCCTCACCACCTCACGGATCCTCCCATCGACATCCCTGACCTCCAGGGTGACGACCCTTCCCCTGTAGAGGAGCTTCAACTCACCGCCTGTCGAGGGCATGGGTCACCTCCATACTGGTGTCCCCTCACCTTACCTTATATCGCCAGCGGTTTCCCATCGGCTTACGCAGCACAGCGGAGTGAGAGTTAGGAAGCGGTGATTGGATGATTCAGCTTACATCCAACCATCGACTGTCAGGCCATCCCATGTTTACTCGCGTCATCCCTACGCCCACCTTAGGAGACCATGATCGGCCATTACTGAATCAGTGGGATTCATGCATGTATTGAGGCTATCTTACCCACTCACCTCAGTTTACATTTTTATGTTCCCACCTCACTACTGCGCGATGAGTATAGTGGAACTGGACGAGAAGGGCAGGATAACCATACCGAAGAGGATGAGGAGAATCCTTGGAGGGAGAAAGGTCCTTCTAGTAAACTTGGGCGATAGAATAGAGATAGTTCCCATTCCTGAGGATCCCTTCGAGGTACTCGAGGGATCTCTCAACACTAAAAGGTCCTTTAAGGAGCTGAGGAGGGAGGCCGAGAGATTGGCGGAGAGGGAGGCAGGCACATAATGGTCCTCATGGAGAACGATGTGATCTTCGCATACATGAATGAGAACGATGAGAACCACGGAGTCGCCAAGACCATCTTCCGCAAACTTAAGGAGGGCGAGTTGAAGTTGGATATCTCCGGAATAACCCTGCTGGAGATGGAGCTCATATTCAAATCCCAGAGGATGGAGGACAAGCTCCTCGAAGTGATGTCCGCCCTTCTCTCCCTGCCGAACGTGAGTTTTACCCCGCTCACACCAGAAATCGTCATTACAAGCGTCGGGCTCCGGCAGGAATTCGGACTCTCTTTCTTTGATTCTCACTACGCGGCCACAGCCCTCTATCTGGATGGCAAAATTCTCTCCTTTGATGGAGCCTACGATAGGGTCCCGGGATTGGTGAGGATAGATCCCAGATCAGCTGGGCCGGGTTGAATAAATCCGTGATCGACACCACCCGACGGGGATTAGTGCAGTGCTGGGGAGATTCAGCCTCGGAAAAACCGAGTGAGAATTTTAGCGTTCCCATCCTACCACGCGGGCCACCACCAGGGCGAACCTCCTTATCTCATCCTGGGCGTGAACATCGGTCCTGAGCTCGAGGAAGTGGTGCCAGTCAGACTGCCTCCCGCTCACGAAGAGTGCTGTCTTCAGGGCCGCGGGCAGCACGTAACGGGCATCCTCCTTCCGCACGCCCCTAGCTAGCAGGTCGTCGTAAATCTCCCTGCTGCGAACCGCGTGCCTCCTCATGAGCTCCCTTATCTCCTCGTTCACCGTTCGGGGGAAGATGAAGCCATCTGGCCTGGTGTACCTGCCCGACCTCTGGGTGAAGCTCAGCCTTCTGTGCCTCACGAACTGGTGCGAGGCGACCCTCGACATCACTGTCCAGAAGGAGAAGAAGCCGTGCCTCGGGTCGTCGTGGGGCGAGGAGGTGAAGGCGTAGACCAGGGGATCGTCGCTCACCCTTCTCATCCCGACGTACAGCAGGGGCTCGCCCCTCGCGTCAAGGCCGACGGCCTCCGCTATCAGTGGCATCCTCCTCAGGGTCTCCTCAGCCAGGAATCTGGCCACCCAGTTGCCCGGGGAGGAGAGCATCTCTACCGCGGTCCTAGGGTTCATCGAGAGGAGCACCTCATCTCCCTCAACCGGGGCCGCCTCGATGTACTTGTGGTGGAACAGGGCCTCGACCACCTCCCTCCAATCGGCCTTGACCCGCACCCTCACCAGCGAGTGCTCGAGCACCGAGAGGTGCCCCGCCCTTATTATGTTCCTGAGGAGCCTCCTCACCCTGTCCACGTCCTCGAGCTCCTCAACTATCTCCTCGGGGCCTCCAACTTTCCTCGATACCCTCGTGGCTAGGTATATGAGCCCCTCCCCGCCTATCACCTCCACCCTCTTTACCCTCATGTCTTTCCACTCTGGTGGATGACAGCACTAGTAAAATCCGTTCCGCTCAGCCCCGAGCATCTGTAGGATGGGGGGTACGCTAGGGTGTCTCGGGAGAACTCACTCATGCTCCTCCCTCATTGAGAGCCAAGCCAATACTCCGACGGAGATGGCTAAGATGACGAGTATCGAGTGCGAGAGAGTGAAGTAGAGGGGCTTGGAGAAATCCAGGGCGGCATCTATCACCCGGGCCGCGTTCCATCCGGCCACCCACACGAGCGGAATCTCTGGGCGGTGTCCCATCCTCAGGAATCCCCACGCGAGGTAGGCAGCTCCTAGGAAGATGTTCTCCACGAGCAACCACCACGGAGCGTTTCCGAAGACGAAGAGAAGAACGAGGTCCTGGAGAAGGTATCCCACACCCAAGAGGAGGGAGAGCCACTTCAGGGCGGTTGACGCGCTCATCTCGATCCCCTAACCCGAGTCGCGCCATCACCAAAAAAGTGAGGTGGGTGGTCGCGCGGGGTGGTCACCCCAGGAGGAGCCTCACCTCGTGGGTAACTAGGTTCACCCTGATCTCACGCACGCCCTCGACGATCTTGGTCTCGCCGTCCTCGTTCACTAGGGTGACCACCCCATCCCTGGCTTGGAGGGACATCACCTCCTCCATCACCTTCCTCTCTCCACCGTCCACTACGTAGGCCACACCCTCACACATGAGGATCACCTCCCATCGCCAGAAAGCAGCTCCTTGGGGAGGGGATTGAAGCTCCCCTCGAAGCCCAATTCCCCGTATTCGTGTCCGAAGGCGTAGGCCATCAGCTGGGTGAAGTGGACTATCGGCAGGGAGGAGGTATTGAAGTCCAGCATGAAGTGGCAGAGGTTGCACATGGTGGCCACGACCTGCGCCCCTCCCCTCTTCGCCGAGTCCACCACCCTCGCTGCCATCTCCCTGGCGGCGTCCGGCCTCCTCAGGGAGAGAGGTCCCCCGCAGCATTTCGATTTCATGTCGAAGTCGACCGGTTGAGCTCCTATTGCGCTGAGGAGGTCCTCGAAGATCCTGGGGTCCTCGGGATCGTCGATGGCCAGGGTGGCAGGTCTGAGGGCCTGGCATCCATAGTAGGGAGCTACCCTTATCCCCAGTCTCCTCTTGACCCTGGCCCTGATCCTGTCCAGTCCTACCTCCCTGACGAGGAACTCCAAGAGGTGTCTGGCCCTGCCCCCTCCCCTAATTATGTTGCTGTAGCACCCGCTGCATCCCGTGACCACCTCGCCGGCCTCCCTGCTTATTATGGACACCAGTCCCCTCTGGATGGAGATGTCGGCCAGTTCTGCCTCTAGAGTTCCGCAGCACGGGAGATCTTCCCTCAGTTTGGCCTCCACTCCGAGATCCCTCAGGACCATCAGGGCCGTTTCAACGTAGGATCTCTCCGTCGTCCTGCCGGTGCACCCGGGATAGTAGTTTACCTCCAGCTGGACATCGAGTTGGGGCTCACTCCCTGACAATCCTCCTCACCTCCTCGAGCAGGCGCGGGTTCACCCTCCCAGACTCGAACGCGTGCTTCGCCAGCCTGAGGCCCCTCACAAGCATCCAGGCGCTGGGCAGTCCAGAAGCCGCCAGCGCGACCCTCACCGGATTCACGAAGCCCTTCTCCCTTATCTGAGACAGGAAAGCCCTCTCTATTCTGTCAGGTCCGTGCCTCCTAGTCCATATGTTGGAGAGGGCTGTCGCGACCTCGGGGAAGCTGAGGCCCTGGGG
>JALWYH010000032.1 GCA_027078475.1 Thermoproteota archaeon | reverse complement strand
TCACATCGCCCACCCTCTGCCAGCTTGCCTTTGACCGCTTCCCCCATGGATTCAGGTTCATGGCGAGGGAGCAGGACGTGAAGTTCAACGAGGACGTACTGACCCGCTTCTTCTTGGGAAGCTCCCTGCCAGAACAGAGGGCGATCATGATAGTGCTGGGCGGTCCTGAGAAGATCCTGTTCGACTGGAGGTCCGTCGGAGTGGAGTTTCTGAGGGAGAGAGGCACGTATTCAGCCATAAGGCTTCTTGGATCAGGGAATGTGTATTGGGCGACCTTCGGATCGATAGACTACTCGGTCATCTACAGGGATTGTACCGACGGTGTGATCAGGGTGGCTGGCGTGACTAGGTACGGGACTAGGGCAGGGCTCCTCTGGGTCATAAACCACGTGGAGGGGGTTGTGGATGGACCTGATCTTAGAGTGGTGAAGTGGGAAGACTGGAACGGCGATCGCTCGGTCGAACTGTGGGAGATCTCACCCATCAGTCCGTAGGGTGGAACGTCCAGAGATAGGGAAAAATCAGGAAGTGGATGTGGGGACCTCCATGGACAACCTTCTCTCCTCCTCCTCGAGGGAGGAGAGCTGGGCCCTAATCCCCACCTCCACATCTTCCAGGTAGTCGAGGGCCTCCCTAAGGCTCACTTGAACTATCAGAGGCCCCACCCTCCTGTACACCCTCCTGCTCTCTCCGTTGCCCTCGGAGAGAAGCTTCCTGGCCATCGCGATTTCATTCAGAGTCTTCTCCAGGGAGAGCCTGAGCCTTCTCACCTCATCGAGCTTCCTCCTGAGCTCCAGCTGCCTCAGAATATCTCGCTCCGGCTGCTGGGACATCAGCTCCTGCCCTCTCCTCCTAGCTTCCTTACCTCTTCGAGGAGCTCGTTTACCTTCCTGCTGTCCTCCTCGATCCTCTTCAGGAGGGTCCTCCTCAGGTCGAGCAAGGCATTTATCCTCCTGTCGAGGTCTGACCTCACCTCATCGATGGTAGCGCTCACCATCATGCCCGCGCCCACATCCATTATCAGATCGTTAACGTCCTCTATCTTACCCTTGATGGACACGCCCGCTCCCAGCGGTATGTATATAGACCGGCCCTGACCCTTCTCCTTTATGTAGGAAAGGGTCTCGCTGACGGTCCTCAGCTCGGTTATGCTGGTGTCTATCACGTCAATCTGCTGTCTCAAGTACTCTATCTCCCCCAGGATACTCCTGATCTCATCCTGCATCTTCCGAAGCTTCTCCTCGTTGGAGGGAGTGGTCTCGGCCGCCATGCAACTCACCTCCTAACTATACTTAGATTTTTTCTTATTTAAAATTTCCTCTTTTTACGGTCAATACAGGTCATAAAGATTAGTGAGTTTGGAGAGAGTAACGCTATCAAAAGTAAGATAAATCTATCATCTACTATTTTTATTGAATTTCACGTAAAAAATTGAACGAATGGGGGAGGGCCGTCAGCCCAAAGAGAACTCCCTGAGGGTGTACCTCCTCAATCTCTCCTCCACCACCTCGACTCCAATGCCCGGCCTCTCAGGAGCCCTTATGGTACCCCTAGGGGTGAGTTCCCATGGCGGCTCGACCACGTCCTCCTCGTAATAGCGATCGCTGGCGGAGATGTCGTTGGGGAACCTGACGTTGGGGAGCGTCGCCGCCGCGACCTGATGCCCCCTTCCTATGCCGGTCTCGAGCATCCCCCCTATCCAGACGGGCATCCCAACCGAGTCGCAGAAGTCGTGTATCCTCCTGGTGTTGACCAGTCCGCCCACCCTGGCCGGCTTTATGTTGATTATGGAGCAGCTCCTCAGCCTGAAGGCCTTGTAGGCGTCCCCCGGCTTCTTTATGGATTCGTCCAGGCATATGGGCGTCCTGAGGAGCCTGGCCAGCTCCGAGTGGTCAACCAGATCATCGTGGTCAAGGGGCTGCTCCAGCATCAGCAGGTCGTAGGGGTCGAGCTTCCTGAGGTGGTACCAGTCGTTGAGCCTGTAGGCGGCGTTCGCGTCCACCTGGAGAGGCAGGTCTGGGTGGGCCTCCCTCACGGCCTTCACGACGTTCACATCCCAGCCAGGCTTTATCTTCAGTTTGACCCTC
>JALWYH010000031.1 GCA_027078475.1 Thermoproteota archaeon | reverse complement strand
GAGATGGGGCTGGCGGTGGATCTAGGGACCACCAACATATCCGGATCGCTCCTCGACTTGAGGAACGGCAGACCACTGGTGGAGGGTTTCGTGAGGAACCCCCAAGTGTCTAAGGGGGCCGATGTGATCACTAGGATGGAGAAGGCCCTCGAAGGTGAGGGGGAGGAGCTGAAGAGCTTGGCGATTCGAGGCATAGAGGACCTGGCCTCGAAGCTCTGCAAGGCTGCCGGTATCAGGGAGGAGGACGTGTCCGTGGTCTCGGTGGTCGGTAACTCGGTGATGCACGCGCTCCTCCTAGGATTACCCGTTCACTCCCTATCAGTAGCGCCGTTCGAGCCTCCCCTCAGGATGTGGGTCTCCGGGCCGGCGGGGGAGGCCGGATTCGAAAATCTGTCCGAGAGCTGGCTCGTGGTTCCCCCACCCCTAGCGGGTTTCGTCGGTTCCGACGCCTTGTCCGACCTGATGGTGGCCGAGATGCTGGAGCTGGAGAGGCCCTACCTCCTGATTGACTTGGGGACGAACACGGAGGTGATGCTCGTGGCTGACAACGCGCTGGTGACCAGCGCGCCGGCCGGCTCCGCCTTCGAATCCAACGTCCCGTCCGGGGTGGGCGGCGTTCGGGGAGCTATAAACAGGGTGAGGATCACCGAAGGGGGAATCGAGGTGGATGTGGAGGGGAGGCCCGTGGGCCTCAGCGGCTCGGGGCTCATCTCAGCCGTGGCCGAGATGCTGAGGTGGGGCCTCCTCTCGGAGAGCGGAAGGATGTCCAGGGAGCTGGGCGGGAGGCTCAGGTTGGTGGACTCGCCCAGAATAGAGGTGACGCAGAGGGACGTGAGGGAGGTTCAGAAGGCCGTCGCTGCCGTATACTCGGCGTGGAGGATACTCATGGAGAGGAAGAGCTTGAGGCACGATGACCTGAAGGGGGTCTACCTAGCAGGCACCTTCGGGAGTCACGTGGATCCGACGGACGCCGTCGAGATAGGCCTCATCCCCCCAGTCGATCCGGGGATCGTCGTCTCACTGGGTAATATCGCCTTATCAGGAGCTAAGCTCCTGATCTTGAGCGAACACGCGTTTAACAAGTTTAAAGAGCTGTACTCCACGGTCACTTACGTGGATCTGGCTAGGGACCCCCACTTTAATGGTGTCTTCTTGGAGGGAACTTACATGAGGAAGAGGGTCTCCTAAATCCCCCACCGCGATCCTTTAATAGTTCCGGGGCGGAACTAAGTTCCGGGGCGGAACTATGCTGTTCGACCTCAGACCCAAGAAGTCCAAGAAGGATCTCTTCGACAGGGAATGGGAGCTGGAGGAGCTAGAAAGGGCGTCTGACAGGTATCCCCTCATCCTACTGCTGGGCATCAGGAGGATAGGTAAGACCAGCGTGGCCTGGTGTTTCTTGGAGGGGAGGAGGGGGTTCCTGGTCGACATGAGGGGAGTCGTCCGGCGGGCCGATCTCTACGAGAGGGTATCTAGGGGACTCGAAGAGTCGCTCGGTAAGATGAGGAGGTTCCTGAGGGGCATAAGGGGCATCAAGGTAGCGGGTACCGAAGTGGAAATCAGGTGGAGAGGGACCGATTCCCTGAGCTTCTCCGGACTCTTGACGGAGTTGAACAAACTGGGTAGGTTCGTCGTAATTCTGGACGAGGTCCAGTACCTGAGACAACCCCTATTGTCAGAGGTTAGGGAGACCATAGCCTACGCCTACGATAGCTTGGACAACGTGACCTTCATCCTGACCGGCTCTGAGATAGGCATGGTTAAGAGCTTCCTGAAGATGGACGACCCATCCTCACCCCTCTACGGGAGGTACGCACACGAAGTTGAGGTGAGGAGGTTCACCAAGGATCAGTCCAGGGAATTCTTGGTAAGAGGGTTCGAGGAGGTGGGGATGGCACCTCCGATGGCGGAGGTGGAGAGGGCCGTGGAATTCTTCGACGGCATAGTGGGATGGCTCGTCATCTTCGGCAAATCTTACGTGGACGGAAGGGGTAACTTCGAGGTCATCGCGGAGATGGCCACCAGGATGGCCCTCAACGAGCTAATGAAGCTGAGTCCCAGGGAGAAGCTTGTGCTCAGGGCCATCGCCGAGGGGGCGAGGAGCTGGAGCCAAGTGAGGAAGTTCATAGAGGAGAAGGAGGGAATAACTGTGGCTAAATCCTCTCTATCCAGAACCATCAAGAGGCTGGAGAGGTTGAGCCTGATTAAGGACTACGGGTTCTTGGATCCCGTTTACGAGAGAGCCGCCCTTAGGCTGTGAGGTTAGCTCCTAGGTATGCGAAGTGGATCGCACTCCAACTTAAATTAGTTGGATAGCCCCTTAGAGCGATGTCATCGGGCTTCAAGGAGTTTCTCTTACTGGCCGATGGTTCTCCGGATGACGTGATCAGGAAAGCGAGTGAGATGGGTTTCAAGATAGTCGCACTGTCCTCGGAGGCCAAAGAGAGGGTCAGAGGACTCGTAGACCCGGCGAAGCTCATTAGGGTGGAGGAATGGCCCTCCAAGGGAGAGATCACCCTAGTGAAGATAAAGGGTCCTGAAGACATTTCCGTCGTCGAAGAAACCGCCTCCTCCGGCAAAGTGCTAATAGATAGCGAGGGATGGAAGATAATTCCCCTAGAAAACCTGATAGCCAGCCTAGGGGGTGGGGACAGGATTTACGCGATAGCAGAAACCGTAGAAGAAGCCAGATCCCTGCTCGGAGTGCTTGAGGTCGGCGTGAAAGGGGTCGTGATGCCGTTAAAAGATCCCAGCGAGTTAACTGAGGTAAAGAGGATGCTGGAGGAGGCATCTCCCATCCACTTGGTCACTGCCGAGGTCACCGAGGTAAAGGAGGTAGGGATGGGGGACAGGGTCTGCGTGGACACGACCTCGATACTCTCCCCTGGCGAGGGAATGCTGATAGGCGGTTCCGCCTCCTTCTTCCTGCTGGTTCACAGCGAGAACATAGAGTCGCCCTTCACCTCACCCAGGGAGTTCAGGGTCAACGCGGGAGCCGTCTCCAACTACATCCTGGTACCGGGAGGGAAGACGAGGTACCTGTCAGAGGTCAAGTCAGGGACTGAGGTGCTGGCAGTCAGCAAGGACGGGAGGAGGAGGGTCGTAAGCGTCGGAAGGGCCAAGGTGGAAAGGAGACCTCTGGTCCTAGTGAGGGCGAGGGCTGAGGGTGCCGAGGGATGGGCGGTCCTGCAGCTGGCAGAGACGGTTCCCCTCATGAGGCCCGATGGGAGCCCCGTTCCCGTCAGCGAGCTGAAACCGGGGGACAGGATCTTAGCGTACGTGGAGGAGAGGAAGGCCAGGCACTTCGGCATAGCCGTCGATGAGTTCATAGAGGAGAGATGATCGATCGACGGGAGATGGGGAGGGTAGGAAAGCAAGCAGGCCGGGTCAGGACAGAGCGAAATAGGGATCGGGCGGGGGAGTGACGATCACGACCGAGCCGGATCGAACTGCTCTCAGTACGGCTACAGTTCTATCCCGAATTTCGGGGCTATCTCCTGCCTGAAGTAGTCTATGGCGAAGACCACTGAGTTGAACTCGCTGGAGAATATCTCCCTGTTGAGCCCGGAGACGGGTATGGTCTTGCTGGATCCCAGATTCCCCTCCCCGTCCAGATCGTACCTCACCTCGGCAAGGGCATAGTGGGCCCTGAGCAGCTCCCTGTAGAAGTCCGCACTGTCAGGAACCTTTCCGCTCTCCAGTATGGTGGTCCTTATGGCCACCCAGTCATCCCCGAAGAGGACGAATACCCAGTACTCGCCCTCCCCCACCTTCCACAGCGAGGCTATGACTCCCTCCTCCTTTTGATACTTGACGCCCATTCCGTTGAGGAACTCCTCTATCCTCGCCTGGATATCAGTCGACAGGTGATCACCACACCCCCGCGCGGTGAGCAATAATAAGTATGCCTGTCGACTCTCTGGAGATGCTCGTGGCCGTGGGATCCACCAATCCTGTGAAGATAGAGGCCGTGAGGAGGGCCTTTTCCTCCCTGTGGGATGTCCAGGTCAGGGGGGTGGAGGTGGACAGCGGGGTGTCTCCGGAGCCCGTGGGCGTGGAGGCCATCACAGGAGCCATGAACAGGGCCAGGAGGGCGATGGCCGCCTTGGATGCGGACTTCGGTGTGGGGATCGAGGGCGGGGTCTTCCACTTGGGAGGGAGGTACTACTGCGCCGGGTTCGTCTGGATCGAGAGGAGGGACGGGGTTCACGGTACGGGAACCAGCGGGTGGTTCGAGTGCCCCGAGGGCTTCCTGCCAAGCCTGCTCACCGGGGTGGAGCTGGGGGACCTGATGGCGGAGATAAGCGGGAGGGCCGGTATAAAGAGGGAGGAGGGAGCCATAGGCTACTTCACCCGAGGAAGGGTCACGAGGACGGATCTGTACACCCACGGGGTTCTCATGGCCCTCAGCAGGTTCATAGCCGATGAGAGATGGCCGGGGTGATGTCTTGCTGGTGGTGTCCCTCCTAGGTGGAAGGAAGGAGCTGCTATACACTCCCTTGGTGAATTACCTGGCCAGCTCGGGCTACAGGGTTGCTGCAGCGTCCCAGGTCAGGAAAGCCGGCATGACTAAGGAGATGCGGGACCTGGCAATGGCGGGAGCCGGCCTCATAATGCTCCACTCGGCCAGCAGGGCGGTGCTCTCCACCACATACGTTCCCGAAACCTTGGACGACCTGAAGAGGGTGTTCGGCTGCCTGGCACCCGTGAAGCCCGACGTCATTGTCCTCCTTGGCTTCCTCAAGCTGGTCAGGGATGATGAGAGCGTGCTCAAGGCTCTGGCCGTCTGGAGTTCCAAGGAGGCCGAGTCCCTGCTCAGTGACCTTACCCCTCCGGTGGTGGGCGTCTACTCCGTGAGAAGGGATTACCGGGGCGAGGGAGGCTACGACTCCCCAGAGGAGCTGGCCAGAGCCGTAGTGGAGGAGGGGATGAGGAGAAAGATGATTTCGGGCAGGATGAATAAACCTTATTAACCCTTCCGTCGAATGGATATTTTGATGTGATGTGCTGAGGGCTATGGGGATAAATATCGCACTCTTTGTTCTAGCCTCGTTTGCAGCTATATCACTGGTCTTGATGTCACAGCAGCTGAAGCCGGTCGAGGTGGGTGGGCAGGGCAGCCCCTACCTCATCTATCATCCCCTGAAACCTGGCAAGGGGTTCAGGATCGCGGGTGAGCTTAACCAGAAGGGGGTGCTGGCGGATGTCATCATGAGGGTGCAGGGCAGCCTGCCTTATGAGGTCCTCGAGGCCTCAGGTGAGGCATCGCATCTGAGGACCCACCTGAACGACACGGGCATAGACATAAGGAACTTCCACCTAGCCGTTGATATTCTCGGGGTCGACGGCCGACTCGCCAGGTCCCTGGCGGGTCGCGATGACTTCCTCATGGGCGATGGATGCTTGGTATCCGAACCCCTGTTCAAGGCACTGAAGGGGGCGTACGGCACGAGGATAGGGGACTCTATCCGGATAGAGGTTTACACTGGTTCTTCCATTGAGAGTTTCACCTGCAGGGTGGTCGGGACCTTCCCGAAGGTGAGCTTCATGCTGAGCGACATGGTCATGACCGGCAGATCTCACCTGAGCAAGTTTCTGTCCAATCACGGGGTCAGCGCGCCCCTCGATGAGATGGTTGTCGTCTACGTGGATGATCCCGACGACTTGGACGGGATCAGGGGGCTCCTGCCCTGCGGCAATTGTCTCTTCCCGCTATCATCCCTGCCCTCCTGACCTCCAGTTTTCTCTCTCTTCATCTCCAGGCGACTCACTCGGGTAAACCTTAATAGGTCCCGGGCGTGTTGGATCGTGGTAAAGATGCTGGAACTCTACTTGGAGGTTACGGAGGTCAGGAAGACCCCGTCGGGGGTGGTCCTCTCTCTGAGCAGGCCTAGGGGTGTGGAAGAGGTTCCTCCTCCCGAGAGCGAGGAGGAGGCAATGATGTTCCAGGTGGTCAGGGCCATGGAGAAGTACATGAAGCTCCCCCTTCCGGTGGGTCAGGTCCAGATGCCCACGGTAACCATAACGCTCACCCTAGACGAGTACGAGAGCCTGGGAAGGCCCACGGTGGGTGACATGCTGAAACTCACCATGAAAAAGGGCGAAGTCAGGTCGTTCTCCCCCGGCAGCGGCATGGAGTACTGAAGGGCTGGGAATCGTTTTAACGGACCACCACCCGGTTGTATCTATGTCGATGGAGGAAGCCATCACGGTTAGCAAGAAGGGTAAGAGGGAGATAAGGACCATCGTCTCCAGGGGGAGATTCGCCCTCATAGAGTACAGGGACCCGGTCACCAAGGAGAGGACGGAGGACAAGTACAAGCTGGTCCTCTACCACGATGACGGGAGGGTGGACGAGTACTTCATCATCCCCACGAGGACCCCTCACCGCCAACTGCTGATCGAGCCGAGGGAGAAGAAGGGAGTGAAGCTGAAGGTCTGGAATCCCAAGACGAACCGTGTGGAGGAGATGTTCCCGGATTCCGATAAAAATTAGGAGGGGGCGAGCACCTCCAGCAGCAGCCAGGCCACATCAACTATGTCTCTCATGGTTATCATGCCCACCGGCCTGCCCTCGCCATCCACGACCGGCAGGTGCTTGATGTCAGCCTCCCTCATCTTCTTCATCGCATCTATGACTAGGTCGCCGGGGGATATGGTGATCGGGTTCTCGGTCATGAGCATGTGAATCGGGAGTCCCTTGCCCACCTTCCCCTCAGCCACGGCGAATCTGAGATCCCTATCCGTGAATATACCTGCCAGCTTTCCCTCCTTGTCCACCACCATCACGCTGCTTATGTTGTTATCATCCATGACCTTGGCCGCCTGCTCTATGGTGGTCTCCATGTCCACGGTGATGGGCGGGGTGCTCATCACGTCCTCAACCCTGAGTGGGAGCTTCCTCCTTCTCCTCAGCAGGGTCACGGAATCACCTCCCACCTATTTAGCCGGGGAGGGATAAATATCCTTTCCGATGATCCTCAGCCGATCACTTGGCCGGAGTCCTTGGGGATCCTGTATCCCCTCAACCCCTCCGAGAGCAGCTTCATCTCCTCGGATCCCAGTGTGTTGAGGAACTCCTCGATGAGCGGATTCCTGAGGGATTTTCTCGAGACAAGGAAGTCGTAGCTCTCCCACATGACCCTGAGGAATCCCAGTCCGAAGGTCTCGGCCACTTCCCTGATCCCAAAACCGACGTCAGCCTCTCCCCTGGCTATCTTCTTGGCCACACCCATGTGTGTCCTCACCTGCATGTCATAGCCCCTGACAACCTTGGAGGGATCTCTCTCCTCCAAGCCCAGCTCCCTCATCTTGAGCTTGAGCATGCTATCCGCCAGCAACCTAGTCGCTGACCCTGGGGAGAGGTTGACGTATCTCAGCCCCCTCTCCATCACGTCGGTCAGGCACTCGACCTCCAAGTCCCTCCGGAACATGAGACCCATCTCCCTGTCGTACCCTCTGATCAGAACGGTTGAATCCGTCAACCGGAACCTCTCCATGAAAGGGAGATTGAATTCCCCGCTCTCAGGATCGTACAGGTGAATCGAGGCCACGTCCACCTCACCGCTGATCAGCTTGGCTATACTACCCACGGAACTCGTCCAGTAGATGTCCAGCCTGTCGGTCAGCCGTTCAACCATCCTCTCGAGCAGGGGATCGTAACCGCCAGCCAGCGAGGCCTCCGCCCTTGCATCGGCCCTCCCATCTGTCAGGGCGTCCCGGTACATATTCAGCAGTTCCCTCCCAAGATCCGTCAGGACGGCACCTCCTCCCCTGGATCCACCCCTCCTGACGGAGATCAGCCTCTCCCCCATGAGTTCCTCTGACTTGTTTATCCTGCTCCAAGCCCAAGAGTAAGATACGCCCTGCGATCTGACGGCGGCAAGGAGCGATCCCCTCCTCTCCACCTCCTCCAAGATCTTGGCGAGCTTCGAGTCAAGGATTATATGCCCCCTGTAAACCAGCACAACATCCTTCCGAACCCTGATCTGATCCAGCTTCTCCCTCAGCTCATCCATCCTACACGCTTATACGATGGCCATCCTAATAACGGTGGCGGTACTCACCGGTGGGATCTCAAGGACCCATCCAATCTTCAATCACCCGGATCCAGCTTCATCCGACTGGAAACACCTCTTTAACCTGTTTAACAGACTCTCCAGCTTCAACTCGACGGGATCGCTCGGGAGGAGGACCCTCGATATCAGGGGAACGATAGCGGGCCTTATTCCAGCCTCCCTCATCAAATCTACTCGGCTAAGGACCTCCCCCGCGGTTCCGCTCACGACGATCTCACCTCTCTTCATCAAGTGGACCATGTCGGCCACCTCGCAGGCCATATCAGAGTTCTGGGAGCTTATGATCACGATCCTGCCCTTCTCCCTGAACATCCTCACCATCTCTAGGAGCCTCCTCACACCGTCCTCGTCCAGGGAGGTCCAGGGCTCGTCCAGCAGCAGGATATCAGGATCATGCGCCAGAAGGCCCGCTAGGACCACTCTGGCCGCCTGTCCTCTGCTCAACCTGAGGGGAGACTTGTAGGACAGCTCTTCCAACCCGAAGAACCTGAGGGCCTCCCTTGTCCTCTCCTCAACGGTGTCATCGTCAAGCCCGAGCTGCTTGGGGGCCAGAGAAACGTCCTCCCAGACGCTGCTACCGATGAGCTGATCCCTCGGGTCTTGAAGCATGATGCCGCAGGATCTCCTGTAATCCCTCCCCAGGGGGGCATCGTCCAGGAGGATCCTGCCCCCAGTGGGATCCAAGAGCCCGGCCACGATCAGCATTAGGGTGGTCTTGCCGGATCCGTTCTCCCCTAGGAGGAAGGTGATCTCTCCTCCCTTCGCCTCCAAATCCACGCCCCTGAGAGCGACGGTGCCATCGGGGTAGATATAGGCTACGTTCTTGAGGGTGAGCCTCACGGGAACCACCCCATCAGGGGAACAGCCGGGAGGAAAGAGAGGATGAAGGCGATGATCAGCGTGATGTTGCTCCGGTCCCGCCGACTTGCCCGCTCACACCCACCATCCCAGATCCTAGACCTCCTGGCCAGGGCCACAAGGAAAGCCCTATCCCTCCCACCATCAAGAAGCTCGGATGTCGCCAGGGAGAGGACACCGTACCTGAGGGACCCGCCCTCACCTATGACTCTGGATCCCTTGGCCAGGATCAGCCACCCCATATTCCTCAGGTAATGAGATATTTGCCCTATCATCACGTTCAGGGACTCGGGCAACCGGGGGACGAGGAACCCCAATCCTCTCACCATCGATTCAGTTCCTAGGAGGGCGGCCGTCGCCTCGAGGGTCAGGAGGCTGGAGATAACCCTGATGGGCACGAGAAGGGGATCTAGGGAACCGGTCAGAACGATCTTGGGGATCATTATGGCCAGGGTAAAGCCCGCCCACACGACCGACATTCTCACGAACCTGATCCAGCGGGGGCCCGCGAGGGCGAATCCCCACAGCGCGGCAACGATCGACACGTAGGCTAGCTGAATGATGCTGTGCGAGAAGGAGGGGATCGAGGCGAGGATCAGAGCCATGAGAAATGAGAGAGATGGGGGTGCAGCGATCCTACCCCTCAAAATCTCGAATGAGTCCACCCACTCGCCCAGGGACTCCATCAGGTCGATGAACGCTCGTCCGGCCCAGTTCACTTCCTCCTACCCCTCAAGATCGATGGGATCAGCAGCACGGCCACCCCGATTAGCCCCGAGAGGGCATATCCCACCACATCAGGTACCCCGGGAAAGGTGTAATCTGGCAGCAGACCCCTCCACACCTGATTCCCACCACCTAATCCGATCATCCCGGCCACCAGATCCAGAGGTTCGTGATATCCAACGATCCCGGCACCCACCACCCCGAACAGGGGGCTAACCAGGACCAGAGCCAGGATTAGCCAGTAGACCCTCATCCCCATCTTCATCCCGCCCACCTCACGTGGTCCACTATCAGCCCGGTGGCCAGCCCCTCCACGAGCCCTAGGGCGAGATGCCAGGCGCCCATCACCGGGACGGTTATCCCGAGCGGGTAGCCGAACTGGGGTGAGAGCCCTAATTCGACGCCGCAGGTCACCGCCGCCACCGCCACGGCGAGCCATCCGGCCAGGAAGCCGGCCAGAAATCTCCTTCCGGTCAGGCGCATTACCCCCCGGTAGATGGCGTAGCCCGCGAAGACGTCGACGATGGCCATGTTGAAAGCATTTGCCCCCAAGGCGGTTATTCCCCCATCGCCCATGAGGACGCACTGCACGAGGAGGCTCATGAACATTGCCAGGCAGCCACCGAAGGGACCGAGCAGGATTCCAGCGAGGGCCCCGCCGACCAGGTGGGCCGAGGTCCCACCGGGAATGGGCCAGTTGAGCATCTGAGCGGCGAATATGCCAGCCGCCATCACCGACAGGTAGTGGACATCTCCCCCCTCCCTGAAGTACCTCCTTCCAGAGTAGGCGACGACGGTCAGCGACACCACGTAGAGGGAGAGGGCCACCAGGGGGCTGAGGAACCCGTCGGGTATGTGCAAGGTTACCCTCCGTGAAGCAGGGTGCATTACCCACATAAGTATTACTAAACATGTGTTATGGTGTTACTTTCAGGTTGGCTCGAATTCTTCCCTGAGTCCCCTGAGCAGCTCATCCCCGCCGTACTTGGCCCATATAAGGCAGGTTCCCTCTGAAGAAACCATGCATGGTCCGTAAGGTCTCTCGGGAGTGCAGACCTTCCTGAAGAGGGGACAGTCAGCCGGTTTTGCCATGCCGAGGGTGACCTCCGCGCACCTGCATCCTGGTGGGAGGTCCTCCAGCCACGCCTCCTTGGATAGCTCGGGTACGCCGTACCTGACCAGTGCGTCGTACCTCGAGTAACCTTTCCTCAGTCGGAGACCGCTCTCGGGGACGAAGCCTATCCCCCTCCACCCGGCCTCGACCACCTCGCAAGTGGACCTCATGATCCCCTTAGCCCTAAGGTTCCCCTCCCACCTAACGACTCTGGAATACTCGTTCACCAGTTCGGCGCGACCGTCCCTCACCTGCCTCAGGATCTCCAGTATGGAAAGGAGAATATCTACAGGCTCGAAGCCGGACACCACCACCGGGATTCCGTAGTCCTCAGCCACGAACTTCCACTCGGCTGCCCCGGTTATGGCCGAGACATGTCCAGGAGCTATTATACCGCGTATCGGTGATTGAGGATAGTTTTCCAGGACGTACTTGGTTATGGGAGGGGTCAGTCGATGGACCACGATGAAGCTCAGGTTGTCCGGGACTGCCCCCCTGTAGATGGGGCTCAGGGTCGCGGGTGCCGTGGTTTCAAAGCCCACCGCCAGAAAAACGGATTCTTTACCATCCGAAGAGAGCTTCACGGCGTCAGCCACGCTGTAAACTATCCTGACGTCAGCTCCCTCGGATCTGGCCTCCTCCAAGTTCCTGGGCGCGCCCTTAGAGCTTCCCGGAAGCCTGTACACGTCCCCGAACGTGAATACCCTGACCCCCTCCATGGCCAGCTTGACGGCGACGTCCACGTAGTACCCGGGAGTTATGCACACGGGACATCCCGGCCCGGCGACTAGCTCGACGTTCTCGGGCATCAGAGACCTTATCCCGTAGTGAGTGATGGTCCACTCGTGCGTCCCGCAGAAGTCCATTATCTTCACGCGATCATCCAGCTCGCCAGCAATCCCGGCGATCTTACCCACGATCAAACGGGAGATCCCGGGATCCCTGAAGGGAGCGGAGACATCCATCATCCATCACCCAATTGAACCGCGACCTGACCTAGGGCGATCCCCCCGTCACCCGGAGGCACCTTTGAGTTCAGGATGGGCCTGGCCCCCTCCTCGCTCAAAGCATCCTCGATTCCCCTTATCAGCACAGTGTTGACGGCCGCACCCCCAGAGACAACGACGAGGTTGGAGTCCGCTTCATTCAGAGCCTCTAGAGCGATCTCCCCCAAGGCCCTTCCCAGCAGGTAAATCGACGTGTACGCTAGGTCTCTCCCGTCCCTATGCCCGTTGCTGAGGATATCCTCCAGCAGCTCGCTGGTATCCACGACGCCTCCCCTCACCGGGACATCCAGTTCCTGGATGAGGGAACCTCCCTCAGCGAATGCCTCCAGTTTCATGGCCGGCTCTCCCTCGTAAGTCCTCTCGAAGCATACCCCCAGCAGGGCCGAGATGGAATCCAAGACCCTCCCGACGCTCGATATGCGTGGCGCCTTCGGACACTGCTTCAGGGCCATTTCAACCTCCATCTCACCTCCGGGAAGCTTACCCACCAATCGGCGCTCCCTCAGGACCTCCCATATCTCCGAATCCGACATGAAGGTGCTCAGCATGCCTATCAACATCCTGACCGGATACCTGGAAGCCCTATCACCGCCCGGCATGGGCTGGGGTCTGAGATGGCCGACCCTCTCATATCCATCGTAACTGGCTACGAGGACCTCGCCACCCCAGAGCGTGCCATCATCCCCGAAACCCAGCCCATCAACCGCTATCCCCACGACCCTCTCACCCTGCTTCACCCCCACCTCGGACATCACCGAGGTAACGTGGGCGTGGTGGTGCTGCACTAGCCTGAGCTCGGACCCATGGAGGTGAGCCCATCTCTCGGCCAATCTCCTAGTGGAGTAGCTGGGGTGCATATCCGCAACAAGCACCGCCTCCGCCGGATCGATCCCGTAGGTCTCCATGAAGAACCTGAGCATCCTCTCCAAGAACTCCAAGTTCTCCAACTCGTCCGTATCCCCTATGTACTGAGTCAGCACCACCTTGTCGGAGAATCCCACGGCGCCGCTGGTCTGTAACTCGGCTCCGAATGCTATGACTGGACGGTTCAGCTGGGAGGGAAGTCTTATCCAGGCGGGCGCGAAACCCCTCCCCCTCCTGAGCAGGGTTACCCTCCCGGCAGTGAATCTGACGACGCTATCGTCCACCCTGTTGACGATGCGCCTGTTGTGATGGAGGAAGTAGTCGGCTATACCCCTCAACCGCTTCCTGGCGCACTCAACGGTGGTGCACATGGGCTTGTTGTGCTCGTTGCCGCTGGTCATCACCAGTATCCTATCCCTCGTGTCGTTGAGCAGCATGTGGTGTAACGGGGTGTAGGGGAGCATGACCCCCACAGTCGTCAGCCCAGGCGCCACAAGCTCGGAGATGGGACTTCCCTCCCTCTTGGGGACGAGCAATATGGGCCTTTCGGGGCTGGTGAGGGCGCTTACAGCCACTCGATTTAGGTTAAAGTGCGTGCGAGCGGTATCCAGATCTAGGGCCATGAGGGCGAAGGGTTTCTCCCCTCTCTTCTTCTTCCTCCTCAGTTCAGAGATCACATCATCGTCCGTCGCCAGGCAGGCGATGTGATAGCCTCCCAATCCCTTTATCGCAACTATTCCTCCCTCATCGATGATCCTGGCCGCCTCCCTTATGGGATCCGTGGTGTCCACCCTCTCCCCCTTCCCATCCTCCAACCAGAGGATCGGACCGCACTGGGGACAGGATATTCCCTGGGCGTGGAACCTCCTCACGTCTGAGGGATCCTCGTACTCCCCCCTGCAGTCGTCACACAGCGGGAAGTCTATCATTGCAATGTTCTGCCTGTCGTAGGGCACGCCCACCATCATGGAGAACCTGGGACCGCACCAGGCGCAGCTGTTGAACGCGTACCTGTAGTGCCTGTCGCTTCGATCGTAAACTTCCCTCAGGCAATCGTCGCACACCGAGATGTCGGGAGGAATCATCGAGTAGGCACCGACCCTCCTCTCACTCGGGAGTATCTCGAACCCCTCGAGGCCAAGCGGTGGAACTGAAACCGCCTCGAATCCCTCTATCCTGGCGGGGCGCGGTCTCTCTGTCAGCAGCTTCCTGATGAACTCGGCCACTCTGGTGGCATCCCCCTCGATGTGTATCTCCACCTCGCTTCCCCCCATGTTCCTAACGTTCCCACTCACCCCGCAGAGCCTGGCGATCCTGTGCACGAAAGGCCTGAACCCCACCCCCTGCACTATCCCCCAGACCTTTATCCTGAGGGCCTCCGGCAATGGCTCCGACATGTGATCTATCGTTAGCTCATTACAGTGTGCTTATATATCAACTCGACGGCCCCGTACCGTACTCTCCAATTAGAATAACGGTGGGATATATTAATTATTCTGGGTAATAACAATTGAGAACTCAAAATAAATCTTTTTCACGGTGTCAAAATTGAACCTCTTCCACAGATCTAGTAATAATAAGTTGCGTTATGGCGGAAATACTGATCCTATATTATAATAGATTCAGTATACTATCAAATATAAATACGCATTGTTATAAAAAGGGGAAAACTTATAACTAATTAAACATGATTACATAGGTCCACATTAATGTATGAGGTGTTCTTGACATGACTGGAAGTGGAAGGGGGGTTGCCTCCCGGCTCTCCCTCTCTAGGAGGGACTTCCTCAAGCTTTCCGCCGCGGCATCCCTGCTTCTCTTGGACTTCCATAGGCTCCAAAAGGTCGCCGCCGAGACCCTTAGGAGCGGCTCGGTCAACCTGATATGGTTCGAATCCCAGGACTGCGCTGGAAACACCATATCAATGATCGAGGGAAGCGCCCCGGACCTCATCCAGGTGCTGGTCGGGGAGAATCCTGCGATAGGTCCGGGAAAGGTCCGAGTGGTCTTCCACGAGACGATAATGCCGGAATGGGGCGAGGCGGCCATAGAGTACCTCCACAAGGCCGAGGCAGGTGAGCTGGATCCCTACGTCCTTGTGCTGGAGGGATCATTCCCCGACGAGGATGCCGCGTCCAAGACAGGAGGATGGTGGTTCGTCCTGGGTGAGGAGGATGGCAGACCGATTACGGGGAATGAGTGGGTGAGAAGGCTGCTCAAGAGGGCAGTCGCCGTAGTGGCTGTCGGTAACTGCGCGTGCTACGGCGGAATAGTCGCATCCCGGGTCTTGGAAGAGGGCGGCTACACGGCGGACGGCTGGAGCCCCACCGGAGCCTACGGCTTCTTCGACGATCCGAGGAAAGGGATAAGGGGGGCGATAAGCAGGTGGTCAGAGGCGAAGCCGTTTCTCAACTTCATACGGGGGAGAGGGAAGCTGGAAGTGTCTCCGACAGGGGAGGCCAGGCCGGCCGTCGCCATTCCCGGGTGTCCTGCCAACGGAAACGCGATCCTCAGGGTGCTGGGTCACCTCATCCTGACGGTGGACGGTCTCCTCCCTCTGCCGGAGCTCGACGAGTTCTGGAGACCGAAGTTCATCTTCGGGAGGAGCACCCATGAGCAGTGCCCTAGGGCCGGTTTCTACGCCGCCGGCGACTTCAGGGAGAACCCAGGCGACAACGACCTGAGGTGCCTCTTCCAGGTGGGATGCAAGGGGCCCGTCAGCAACTGCCCGTGGAACAGGGTGGGATGGATAGACGGGATAGGAGGTCCAACAAGGACGGGGGGCGTCTGCATAGGGTGCACGAACCCCGGATTCCCGGACCTGTTCGAACCCTTCTACAAGCCACTTCAAGCCCCCGAGATGCCCGACATGACGACACTCGCAGGTATTACTGCCGGAGCCGCGATCATCGGCGCTGCCGCGGGCTACTTCATGACTGAGAGGGCTAGGAGGGGGGAGGACGAGAAGGGTGGGGAGGAGAGGTGATCTGAATGGCCGATAGAAGAATATTCATAGACCCGATCACTAGGATAGAGGGACATCTCGGACTCAACGCGGTTGTGGACACGCAGAGCAGGGTGGTCATGGAGGCATGGGCCTTCTCGGCCATGTTCAGGGGATTCGAGGTTTTCCTCAGGGGGAGGGAGCCTCCCGACGCGGTGCACCTCACGAGCAGGATTTGCGGGGTGTGCGCCGCGTCACACGCCAACGCGTCGGTCAGGGCCAACGACATGGCCTTGGGCGCCGTTCCAGAGCCCTTCGGAGTCGTCATAAGGAACCTGGCCTGGGCCGCCACCGACCACATCTACGACCACCCGACGCACCTCAACATACTGGCAGGACCCGACTACAGCGGGGCCGTCGTCTCCAAGCTCACGCCGTCTGTTTACGAGGAGGCAAAGACCACCAAGGCGGATCACTCCGATATCCACGGCTTCCCGAAGGTGTCAGACCTGCTCGACGGGCTCAATCCCCTCCAGGGTAGGATCTACCTTCTGGCCCTGAAGATGCAGAGGATAGCCAGGCAGGCCGGCGTCCTCCTCTATGCGACCCATCCACACCCCAGGACGCTGATCCCGGGCGGGATAGGTACCACCGTGAATCAGGACCAGCTCATCGAGTACTCCTACAGGCTTACCAAGCTGACCGCCTGGGTGAAGTTCGTCGTTGCCGTGTGGGAGGACATAGCCAACTTCTTCAATTCGATGGGATACGAGAGGCAGGGAATGACCTTCGAGAGGCCGAACCTGATGAGCGTGGGGACCTTCGAGGATCCCGAGGTCTACTCATCCCTCGGCGAGTCCCCCGAGGAGATCTACTCCAACATAGACGACGCTGGGAGGGGGAGGTTCATAAAGCCCGGTCTGATCCTAGATGGGGAGCGGGTCACCGAAAGGCTCATCGACATGAACTTGGGAACGATAGAGCTGGTGGACAGGGGTTTCTACAGGGACTGGGAGACGGTCTTCGTGGAGAGGGATCCGCTGGGCAACCCCCTGGTGTGGGGGGACAGGGAGCTCATGGTGTATCACCCCTGGAACAAGACCACCATACCCAATCCCGTCGCCCAGGACTGGAGATCGAAGTATACCTGGACGGGAACGGTCAGATTCGTCTGGAAGGGTAAGGTGCATCCCATCGAGGTGGGACCCATAGCCAGGATGTGGAACCACGCGCTCCACAACGGGGGGAAGGTCGCCATAGAGCTCCCCAGGACCAACGGAGTTCTCGAGCTTCCTCAGGGCACGTGGGATCCCATTACCTTCGAGTGGACGATCCCCAAGGTCGGGGCCTCCACCACCATCGAGAGGATGCGAGCCAGGGCCTACAACGTGGCTCTCGACGTGGCGGCGGCCTGGCACAATTTGCTGGCTGGTCTCGAGCTGGTGAAATCAGGGAAGACCAGGACATCCAGGCCCTGGAAGAAGCCCAGCTTCTCCGTGGGATTCGGCTTCGACGAGGCACCTAGGGGGAGTGTCAGGCACTGGATGGTGGTCGAGAACTACAGGATAAAGAACTACCAGGTCCACGCTCCCACCACCGCCAACCTATCCCCGAAGGACAGGTGGGGGATGACCGGGCCCTATGAGGAGGCGGTGATAGGGACGGAGATAACCGAGGAGGTGCCCGAGGATCAGTGGACAGGGCTAGATCTGGTGAGGGCCATCAGGAGCTTCGACCCCTGCATCGCATGCTCCGTACACATGTTCGTCGGTAACAGGAGGATAGAGAAGCTGGTCACCCCCGTCTGCTCGGTGTAGGGGTTAGAAATGGACCTGTACGAGTTCGCGGTCTACCGGATGTTCGCCCCGACACTGTCGATATTCATCCTCGGCCTGGTATACAGGCTCTCCAGGTACGCCTTCCTGTACAGGAGAACCGCCCAGCCCGCCTGGAGGAGGAGATCCCTCCTCCACAGGATCCGCATTCTAGTCGATGCCTTCGTTCACGCCATAGTGGCCTCCATCAGGAGGTCGAAGGTTACCTTCGTCACGGGCATATTTCTCCTGCACCTGCTCGGGGTGATTCCGTTGCTCTTCCTCCTCTCCCACCACGTGGTCTGGTGGTCCTACTACTTCCCGCCGTACGCGATCCTCAGGCCCCTCGCCATCCCGACCAGCGCCACCTCCTCCGCGCTGACCGTCACGGCACCCTTCGCGCCGATCACGGAGATGTCCTCCTCCTTCGTCAACACCGTTTGGGGTCCCCTGACCGTCGTCCTCAACGGCGACGTACTGGCCCTGCTCGCGATAATCGGTACCTCGTTCAAGCTGCTGGAGAAGGTACCGGAGAAGGTCTTGGAAGGGCTCTCTAGGATAAGGCTCGGGGACTTCGCGGCACTCATCCTCCTGCTCGGCATTCTGATCAGCGGCTACCTGGCGACGCACCACCTCCCCGAGGGCATGGAGTGGTACAGGCTGATGCTCGGTACCCACGTCCTGCTGGCCGAGGTGCTGGTGATGCTGCTCCCCTTCACTAAGTTCTTCCACTTCGTCTTCGGGTTCTGGTACGGGAAGCTACACGAGGCCTACGATCTGTGGAGGAGGGGTGTCTGATGGAGCGGGTGGAGATAGAGGGTATAGTAGACGATGTGCTCCGTGATCTGGACCCCGTCACCCTCCACTTCCTGGAGTCGTGCGTGTCGTGCGGGCTATGCAGGCCCTACTGCCCTTACACGGTTGCCGGGGTGAGGTACGAGCCCGTCAACAAGGCTGAGGAGATGAGGAAGATCTACAGGGCCAGGATGACCGTGGCGGGCAAGGTGCTGGGAGGGCTCGTGGGGGCGAGCCTTCCCGAGGAGGGGGACTACGACAGGCTCTTCGACATGGCCTACAGGTGCGTGAACTGCAGGTACTGCTACCAGGTCTGTCCACTGGGCATCTACAGCGGCAAGCTCGTGATAATGCTCAGGAGGGTCCTAGACAAGGTGGGGAGGACACCCACCTCACTGAAGTACCTGCAGGGGATCGAACTGTCCGAGAGCGTTCTGAGTACTGAGAGGGCGAGGGAGAGGTGGGAGGAGATACTCGGGGAGGCGAGATCGGCCGTCGGAGGGGACCTGCCCCTGGACAGGGAGGGGGCCCGGGTCGTCTACCTGCCCTGGCTCGTGGAGGCCGTCCTGACACCGGACGTCATCGTCTCCACCGTGAAGTTGCTGGACATGGTCGGCGAGAGCTGGACCATGCCCTCCGAGCCCCTGGGTTTCGAGCCTCCCATGGGGGTCATAGTGGGCGACAGGGATTCGGAGAGGGCGATATTCGAGAGGATAGACTCCTACATCGGGAGGATCGGGGGAGAGATGGCCCTGCTGTCGCACGGCGGAACCCCGTACATGGAGATGAGGTTTGAGATGCCCTTCGTTGTGAACAGGAGGCCCGGCTACCGGGTACTGCACGTGGTGGAGTACCTCGAGGAGCTCGTGGAGGGAGGGAAGGTCAGGCTCAGCAGGTCCCCGGACGGCACGGTGACCTGGCACGATCCCTGCAAACTCGCTAGGGGAAGCGGACTTATCGAAGCTCCTAGGAGGCTCATCAGGGCCGTGACGGAGGACTACAGGGACTTGCCCAAGGGAATGGGCATGTACTCCCACTGCTGCGGCGGTGGTACGGGCTTGGTCTTCGCAACCTGCGACGGCAGGAAGCTGCTTGAGGAGTTCATGGGTGAGAAGTTGGGCCACGAGGAATGGGAGGAGAGGCTCTGTCCTCCACTGGAGGAGGATTACGAGAAGGCAATAAAGCAGAAGGTGGACGAGATCATCGAGGCGAACGCGGGGGTTGTGGTCACCGGCTGCCCCACGTGCATCTACAACATAAACAGGGGAGCGACCATGTACGGCGGGGACTTCCAGGCAGTTCACATAATCCAGTACCTCCTTGACAAGATAGAGGTGGTCTAGTCCCTCATCCCGGCCAGTGATTTGAATGGGGCTCAAGGATCTGGCGAGGTTCCTGGGCAGCCTGATGGGCCAGGTGAATGAGCTGGAAGAATCGGTCAGGCAGGGCATAATGAGGGGGCTCGGGGTGGACAGGATCCTCCTCTACAGCATGCCGGATGCCGAGGGAGAGGACGTGAGGGAACTTGAGAAGGAGGTAAAGAGGGCCCTAGGCGGGAAAACGCTGGAAGAAGCCATAAGGAACGCGTTCAAGGCCGAAAGGGGTCGGAGGGTAAAGATGGGTGGCAGGAGGCTGGCGATCATATTCTCGGGCGGTGAGTTGGAGGGAGACAGGTCGGTACCCCTCGAAATAATGGACGAGGTCGAGGTGAGGGGAAGCGTCAGGAAATTCGACGCCAGCATCTACCCCCTAGCCACCCTCCAAGAGGTGGCGGAATTCGATCCCGATGTGGTGGTCATAGTCTCCGTCGAGCGCGGCGAGACCGCCTCACTCGTAATCGAGCGAATGGACCCGGACGTTCCAGCCGATAGCTTGATGGCAGGGGATCTCATCGCGCCTCCCCTGCTGGGGATAAACGATCCGGAGTCCCTGGCCTCGGCGCTCATCGCGATGTCGGGACCCAGGGAGGTTTGGAAGGTCGTTTGCCTCTCGCCTCATGTGGAGGGAAGCGGCGTTTCGGAGGTGGGCGAGAGATGCTCGAGGGAGCTGCGGGAGAGTCTGGAGAGGCTCGTGAGGGAGCTGGGGTTCTGATCTTGGGAGTGGGGAACAGGCTCCTCGGAGACGAGGGCGTGGGATCATGCTTCGCGGAGGCCCTGTCCACGTTCGACCTCCCCGAGTGGATGGAGGTGATTGACGGGGGATTGGGGGGACTCAACCTGCTGGACTACATGGAGGGGAAGCGGATCCTCCTTCTAGTGGATGCTCTGGATCCGGGTGACGGGGAACCCGGCGAGGTGAGGATGTACAGGGTGAACCCGGGGGCTGTCAACCCCTCGGAGGCTGTAAGTATGCTTGTCGAAGCCGGAAGTCACGGGGTGGTTCCCGAGTTGCTCATAGCGGCCGCGGACGCCGTGGGCCGCCTGCCGGAGGAGTCGTACGTGCTCGGGATAGTTCCCTGCCTCATCGACCTCGGGGACGGTATAACGGAGCCGGCGGTCAGAGGTTGCCTGAGGGCCCTCCACCTCATCAGGGAGATGCTCTCCGAGAGGGGCCTCCCGCTGATGATCGATGATCGCCGCTTCGAGGGAAGGCTGAGGGAGGTATGCGCTGAAATCGATTGTCGAGTTGAGGCGAGGTGATGGCATGCACGAGTGGTCCCTGGCCGATGCGGTCGTGAGATCCCTCCTGAGGTTCATGGCCTCGGAGGGCCTGGACTCCATCGAGGAGGTTGAGATAACGTGGGGCGAGATACTGGAGCTCGACACCGACATATTCGAACGGGCCTTTCACGAGCTATCCAGGGGAACCCCCCTGGAGGGGGCGAAGCTCGTCCTCAGGGAGGAGAAGGCTCATTTCAGGTGCAACTCGTGCGGTGCGGAGTGGGACTTCAAAACGGCGGATGAGATGCTCTCTAGGGAGTTCGAGATAATGGAGGAGCCGACAGGTGTTAGGGAGAACCCGCTGCACTTCCTGCCGGATCTGGCCAGGACGCTCCTGAGGTGCCCCAGGTGCGGCAGCAGGGATTTCGACCTGATCGACGGTAAGGATCTGAGGGTATCGAGGGTGGTGGCGTGATGCGAGCTCCCGACGTACTGCAGGACGAGGCCTTGAGGAGACTCTCGAGGGCGGAAAGGCTTCTGATGGTGGCTTCAGGGAAAGGGGGCGTTGGTAAGAGCCTCATCTCCATGTCGCTCGCCTCCACCCTGTCGGAGATGGGTAGGAAGGTGGGCCTGCTGGACTTGGATGTGCACGGGCCCTCAATACCTCAGGTGTTCAGATCAGAGCGTCTCATCAGGGCTACAAAGCATGGACTCGAGCCACTGAAGATAGACGGACTCGAGCTCATGTCCCTCGGCTACATAGTGAGGGGCTCACCCGTCCCACTCGGGGGCGAGGACAAGATGTCTCTTCTGAAGATGATGGTGGCCCTGACCAACTGGAGCAATTTAGATTACCTGGTTGTTGATCTACCTCCGGGAACAGGAGATGAGATGTTACTGGCGATTAGGGCCCTGAAGAGGCATCCGAGGTCCGGTGCGGTTCTCGTCACGCTTCCCTCCATGCTCTCGCTCTCCGTCGTCAGGAGGGCCCTGGACCTGCTGAGGGGCGAGGGCGTGAGTGTCCTGGGGATTGTGGAGAACATGGCCTACATCAGATGCGGTGGGGAGGCTGTGAGGCCCTTCGGCTCCTTGGACTACGCCTCACTAGGTGTTAATGTGCTGGGAAGCCTTCCCCTGGATCCGGCCGTCGAGGAAGCGATAGCCTCAGGGAAACCCCCGCACAAGGCCTCTAGGGAGGTAATGGAGGCCATCTCGGCCGTGGCCTCGAGGATCGAGGTGATGATGTGATGTGCCTGGGCATACCGGGGAAGGTGGTCGAGGTAAGGGATAGAATCGCAGTAGTGGACTTCGGCGGGGTGCTCAGGGAGGTGGACGCCACCCTCGAGGAGGTGAATCCGGGGGACTACGTGATAGTCCACGTGGGCGTCATAATCTCGAAGATGGATCCCGAGACGGCCAGGGAGACGATAGAAGCCTGGGAAGAGATGATAAGGACACTGGAGGAATCCTGATGGGTGATGAGGTCAGACTCGCCCACGGATCCGGTGGAAGGGAGACGCAGGAACTCCTGAACGAGGTGATACTCTCCTTACTGGAAGAGGGAATGAAGAAAGTCGAGGGAGGGGTGGGAACCGACGAGCTGGATGACGGGGCTGCGATACCCATACCCGGTGGCTACGCCGTCATCACGGTCGACTCCTACACCGTGAAGCCCCCCTTCTTCCCGGGAGGCAACATAGGGGAGCTGGCTGCCTCGGGCACAGTAAACGACCTCCTCATGATGGGAGCCAAGCCATTGGTGATGCTCGATTCGATAGTGGTGGAGGAGGGCTTCCCCCTCTCCGACCTGAGGAGGATAACGGGAAGCATGGTGGACACGCTGAAGCGGATCGGCGTCAAGCTGGTGGGAGGCGATGTGAAGGTCATTCCCAAGGGCGGGCTCGACGGCATAGTGATCACGACCACCGGCCTCGGTTTCGCCGAGAGGCTGATAGTGGACTCGCAACTCAGGCCAGGGGACAGGATAATCGTGAGCGGAACCGTGGGGGATCACGGCGCCGCGATTCTGGCGGCCCAGGAGGGACTCGAGGTGGAGGGGGATCTCAAGAGCGATGTGGCCCCACTCCACGACCTGATGATACCCCTGATGGAGGAATACGGCCCCTATATACACGCCGCCCAGGATCCGACCAGAGGGGGTCTTTCCCAGACCCTCAACGAGTGGGCGTCGAAGACCGGTTACCTACTCGCTGTGGACGAAGCTGGGATACCAGTAAGGGAGGAGGTGAGGGCCTTCACCGAGCTGATGGGCATCGATCCCCTCTCCCTCGCGTGTGAGGGAAGGGCCGTCTTAGGGGTCGATGGGGACAGGGCAGAGGAGGCACTGGACTTTCTAAGGGGTTTGGGATTCGGTGAAGCGTCAATCATAGGAGAAGTTAGGGAGAGCAATAGGTACGGGGGCATGGTCGTCTTAAGGTCCATGACGGGTGGGCTGAGGATCCTTGAGCCCCCATCTGGGGTCATCGTGCCGAGGATATGCTGACTACCTGCTCACGAACTTGTCCCTCTTCTTGGCACCTTTCTTCCTGCACTTAGATCTCTCGGGAAAGAGCATCTCCTCATAGGCGAACTCGTCCTCTGGAACTTCCTCGACGAAGTTCTCATCATCCTCCTCGGGATCCATCGGTTCACCTGCCTAGCCTCCCTAATTAAGGCTGACCCCGCCCACCCCAAATCCTTAAATATTTACGAGAAAATGTTCGTTTAACTGTACACAAAATATGTCCGTTATTACCCCCGATAAATCGATAATACGTTGAAATTATGCTGATTTCCGATAACGGAAATTCCATAAACCGCGCCCTTTATATCTTGTCTTTCCATAAGAGGGGCCCAGAGCATCCGCTCTACCCTACCGTGAGGTGATATATTTTGATAGAAAGTCTGAAGGTATCAAGGAGGACTTTCCTCAAAACCGCGGGCTTAGGAGGGCTCTCACTGCTGCTTTCCAGTTCATTCAAGAAGGTACTTGGCCTGCCGAGTCTCAAGAGGTACAAGCTCGGTGAGAT